>VGZE01000026.1 GCA_016872755.1 Planctomycetota bacterium | reverse complement strand
GCAGCCACAGGCCCGGCACCATGGACGAGAACTCGATCGCCTTGGCGCCCAGGCGCTTGTTGTAGTTGAGGAAGTCGTCCTTGTAGTACTCAGACGCGTAGACCTGCTCCGGGCTGGTGTGCGGCAGCAGTCCGGTGAGCAGGTTGTAGTGCGACGGCGCGGTCCACGACGCGTACGAATAGCGGCGTTCGACGGGCCCCAGCTTCGTGATCACCTTCGGCGCGGCCGCCATGAACGCGTCGTAGCGGCACGAGTCGAGCGTGATGACGATGAAGTTGTTCTCGGCCTTGGGATCCGGCCGCGCGACGAGCGGGCCGAGCGGACGCTGCAGCGGCTTGGGCGCGCCGGCCGGCGGCGTGGCCGGCTTGGACTTGAGGAAGTCGAACAGGCCCATCGCTAGGCGCCTGCCTTCTGCTGGTCGACTTTCTGGTAGTAGGCCGCGAGCACCTTGGCCGTCGACGGGCGCATGATGCGATCGTCGGGCAGCTCACCCTTGCCGAGGATCTCGCGGATCTTGGTGCCCGAGATCGAGACCTGGGTCTTGCCCTGATTCTCCTCGACCAGGCCGACGCGGCCGATCTCCTGGAAGTAGGCGGCGAAACCGACGTTGACGGTCTTGATCGCTAGGTTCTCGAGCTTCTGGAAGATCGTCTGCGCGTCGAAATCGCCCCAGATCGCAGTCTTGTCGTCGAACGGCGCGTCGGCGTGCTTGCGTCCGATGATGAAGTGCGTGAAGCCCAGGTTCTGGCGGTAGATCGCGTGCATGACGGCTTCGCGCGGGCCGCCGTAGTACATGCGCATGTCGAGGCCGATCAGCGCGACCTGCTTCTCGAGGCTCTGCCCCTTCGACTTCCACAACGCCTCGTCCATGTCGCCCTGACCGAGGAACCTGCCGTCGATCAGCGCCTCGTAGGTCTGCATCCGCACGTCGGCCGGCACGTCGTCGCCCTTGAGCTGCCCGACCAGCGGATTGAGCACGACGCCGGTCAGCTTGCCGGTCTCGCGCAGGATCTTCTCGGCGCCGTAGACGAGCGCGTACTCGTGGGCGCGGTGCAGCGGGTTGCGGGTCTGGAACGCGACCGACTGCTGCCAGCCGCGGCTCTGGATCAGCGCGCGGGTCTGCGCGGGCGCCATCACGCGCGCCGCGAAGGGCCGCGTGTCGGTGAACGGCAACAGTTCGATCGTGCCGCCGATGCAGTGCTGGCGCGGATCGGTGAGCCACAGGCGGGCCCCCGGGTGATCGGTGCGCGGCGTGCCGTAGACCTTCTCGACGAAGGCCTGCTTGTCCCAAGCGAACACGGACTCGACGTGCAGCTTGCCGAACGGCTTGCCCTCGTACACGAGCACGACCTCGCTGCCCGGCTTCGCGCTCGCCGCCTCGGCGGCCGTGAGCGGCAGGATGGTCGGGATGCCCCAAGCCCACTGCTTGCCGTTGCGCGTGATCGACAGGCGATTGAGGGACTGGTCGTAGTCGGCCTGCCCCATCGGGCCCGTCAGCGGGGACAGCGTTCCATCGGCGATGCGGTACAGCGTCGTGCGATCGACCTCGCCGACCTCGATCGCGGGCAAGCGGCTCCACTTGGCGAGATCGACGGTCTTGGAATCGACGATGCGGTTCACCGGGGCCGCGAGGCCGCCGTGGACGGGAGAAACGACAGCGGGAGCTTGGGTCTGGGTCATGGGGATCGCGAGGGGCGGGGCAGGGGCGCTACAGGTAGCCGAGGTTCTTGAGCTTGCGCTTGACGTCCTCGATCTCATCCTGCGTGAACTCGTGCTTCTGTTCCTCCGCCTCGCCGATCACGTCGCGCAACACGTAGACGATGAAATCGGTGGGCGAGTTGAAGCCGGAACCGTCGATCACCTGCTGGATCTTCCGATACAGCGGCCGCGGGATCTTGACGGTGACTTTCGACTCGCGCATGGGCTGGAAGGGGCTTCCGGGGAGTTTTGCGACACTCCCCGAACACTCCAATGATACTCCGATCGGAGCCTCCGTCCAACTCCACCCGAGGCGGTTTCCCAGCGCGTTCTCGCCCGGGCCAACCCGCGGCAGCCGTGGTCCGTACCCGCCACGCTACCCTGCATACCCTGGAACCGCTCCCCCATGCATTCTTCTCACCTCGGCGCCTCCCTTCTCCTCGCCTGCCTGCTGACGGCCTCCTGTGGCTCGAGCGACCCGCTCGCGCTGGTCACCGAAGGCAATTCCAAGCTCGGCGCGGGCGACTACAAGTCCGCGCTCTCCAACTTCGAAGATGCGCAGAAGGCGCTCGACGGCAAGCGCGCTGACCCGCTGTACCAGTCGGCCAAGCTCGGCGCGATCGAGGCGCGGAGCCACGTCGATGCGAAGGCTGCCAAGACCGAGTTCCTCGACTACGCGAAGGCCCCCGGCGTGACGCTCAAGGAGAACGACTACGTCGACATCGCGAGCAAGCTCGCGGGCGCGGATGCGGTTCTCGAAGCGCTCGAGGTGATCCAGGCCGGCAAGGCGGCTGTCGCAGGCTCGGCGAAGCTGGCCAAGCTCGAGGAAACCGTGCTTCTGAGGGCCAAGGAGCGCGCCATGGGTGATTCGAAGTTCAAGAGCGGCCTCGAGGGTCTGGGCTATCTGGGCGGCGGGTAGCCGATGCTCTCGCGCGTCCTCGTCTCCTCCCTGCTCCTGCTACCGCTGGGCTGCGCGGTCGCGCCGCCGACGCCGGCACCTCCGGCCGCCTCGACCGAGCACGAGCTCGCCTCGATCCGGGACGTGCTCGCCGCGCAGCAGGCCGCGTGGAACCGAGGCGATGTCGACGGCTACATGTCGGCTGGCTACTGGCAGTCGCCGGACCTCGTGTTCCTCTCCGGCGGCACGATCACGCGCGGCTACGAGCCCGTGCTCGCGCGCTACAAGGCGAACTACCAGGGCGCAGGCAAGGAAATGGGCCGTCTGGCCTTCAGCGAGACCGAACTCGAACTCCTGGCGCCCGCGGTGGCGCTGGCGCGCGGCCGCTGGGAACTCGCGATGAAGGATGGCAAGCGGGTCGGCGGTCGCTACAGCCTGGTCCTGCGCAAGCTCGCCCCGGGCTGGCGCGTGGTGCAAGACCACAGCTCGATCGACTGATCCGCCGCTCAGCCGGTCAGGTACGGATCGCCGGGCTCGCTCGAACGCAGCGCGTTCTGCTCGAGGTAGCTCGTGATGTACGCATAGGAATCCTCGACCGAGTCGCTGCGGTGGAACAGGTCGGGATCGCCGGGGCTGATCGTGCCGTACTCGACCATCGGATCGAGGTGCAGCACGCGGTCCCAGTACTCCGTGCCGTACAGCACGATCGCGACCTTCTTCTTGATCTTCAGCGTCTGCACGAGCGTGACGATCTCGAAGAACTCGTCGAGCGTCCCGAAGCCGCCGGGCATGATCACGAAGGCCTTGGCGAGGTACGAGAACCAGAACTTGCGCATGAAGAAGTAGTGGAACTCGAAGGAGAGCCGGCGCGTGATGTACGGGTTGTCGTTCTGCTCGAACGGCAGCGAGATGTTGAGACCGATGTTCTCGCCGCGCGCCTCCGAAGCACCGCGATTGGCGGCCTCCATGATCCCGGGGCCTCCTCCCGAGCAGACCACGAAGCGCCGGTCGGTTCCTTCCAGGCCCTTCGACCACTCGGTCAGCCGCCGCGCGAGCTCGCGCGTGTCCTCGTAGTAGCGCGACATCTTCAGCCGCCGCTCCGCCCGCACGAGATCGCCGCCCTTGGCGCGCACCTCGCTCAGCTCCGACTCGGCGGTCTCGCGCGACGGGATGCGGGCCGAGCCGAACATCACGATCGTGTCCTTGATGCGCAGCTCGCGAAAGCGCGTCTCGGGTTCCAGGTACTCCGACATGATGCGTAGCACGCGCGCATCGCGACTGCCCAGGAAAGCCTCGTTGCGGTAAGCCTTCACGGCCCGGAAACGGCTGTTGGTCATGCCGTCTTCGTAGCGGACGGCGGGCGCGCGCACCAGATCCAGACTTCCGGAACCGCAGCGAGACCGACGCCCGGACAGGGACTCAGCGCACCAGCTCGGCCGCCTGGACGCCGGACGTGTCGGGGGCTTCGATCGCGAGCGTGTGCAACTGGAAGACGATCGTGTGCTGCAGGTCCCCGCTGGTGTAGACCCAGTCCCCGGCCTCGAAACGCACGCTGAGGAACGGACGCTCGGCGAGCGGCGGCGGGATCTTGAAGCGATAGTCGAACTCCTGGCCCGGAGCGAGCTCGATGCTGCCGACCGTGAGCCCGTCGACATGGACGGCGACGCGAGTGCCCTCGAGGACCCTGGCGTCCAGGGCCTTACCGGTCAGGTGGACATGTCCACCCGTCACGTTGCGCAGCGCCACCGACGCGTAGGGCGAGACGTAGCCGTCGTAATCGATGCCGCCGTGAACCAGGGTCGCCGTGAACTCGGTCCAGGCGCGCGTGTCCAACGAAGAGCCGAATTCCTGCCAGCGCGCCATGAGCAGCGGATCCTCGCGGTCCGGCAGCTCCTGCTCTCCGGCGGCCCACACGGCCCGCGCATCCTCGTCCTTCTCGAGCAACGATGGCAGCTCGACATCAGGCAGGAGATCGCGCTGCCGGATCAACGAGTACAGCAATTCGGCGACGCGAATGGAGCCGAGCGCGTTCCAGTGCCGGTCCTGCGGGCCGATCCAGAATTCCGCACGCTCTTGGAACGTCTCGGGGATCATGGCCTGCTGATCGTCGCGCAGGCTCCCTTGCAGGTGCTTGCGTGCGACCGCGTTCCAATTCGACCAATGGTAGACGTGCGTGTAGTTCACGCCGCGCCGTTCCAGTTCTCCGGCCAGGTTCTCGATCGCCTCGCGAGCGCGCCGGTAGTACTCCTGACTCTCCCAGTCGACACCCCAGATCAGGCGGTTGATGTTCTCAGCCTTGAGGAACCACACCGGGTGGCAGTAGGTGAGGCGACCGTCGGCCCGCATCGGGAATGCGGGCGCGGACCTCGAGCGCGACCCGAACCCGCGCACTCCCTCGACGTCGTCGAGGTCGTTCGAGCACGATAGGTGAAGCACGAGATCGGGTTCGACGCGGTCGAGCGCGCGGCGCAACCATGCGCAGGCCGATTCGATGTTCCAGCTCGGCACGGCAATCGCCAGGACCTCGACGCTCCATTGCGGCCGGTCGGTTTGCGCGGCGATCAGCTTCTCGAGCTGATGGCAGACGCGCTCTTGCTCCGTCGTGCCCTCGCCGAAGATGAAAGAGTCCCCGAGCAGCGCGATGCGCGTGATGCCGGCCGGCTTCGGCGCGGCCCAGTTGCGCTCTCGCAAACCGTAGTGGTTCGTCGAGACCGGCACGTTCTGGAACTCACGTCCGTCGAGTCCGGGCTGCAGCACGCGTCCGACGATCGGGTCGACGTGCGAGTCGAAGATCCCCTGGCCCGCGCGCACCAGATCCGCCACGACGGTCGCCTTCAGACGTTCGTCGGTCATCGCCATGCCGATGGGATTCGAGGCCGAAAACCTCGGCCGGGAGAACAGAATCGTGCCTGCCCCGACGAGCGAGACCAGCAGGCTGATCAGGGCGAGATTCCACTTCCGAGACCGTGCCAGGGCCTTGTTCGGGTCGCTGGGATGCATGAAGGGATCTCCTATGCTAGACGAGAATCGCTGTTCGCCGATCGAACCAACACGATTCGCGTGCATGCTCCCTCTCCGTCGTTCACCTAGGTCTCGCAGGCCAGCGGCCGAAGAAACTTCCACGCTGCGACTGCCGGTGACCGGGATGACCTGCGCGGCCTGCGCCGCCAGCGTTCAGCGGCTGCTCTCGGAGGTACCCGGGGTCGTCAGCGTCGAGGTGAGCTTCGGAGCCCGTCAGGCGACGCTGCACCTGGCGGGCCCGCCCGTCGAACCGGCACGGCTCGCGGCGGCCCTTTCTGGAAGCGGTTACTCCATCCCGGGCGCCGGCTCGGCCGGATCGGGCTCATTGCGCGAAGCCGCCGCCTTCGCCGCGGCCGCGGAACTCGGCGAGCGCCGCGCGGCGCGCCGCGGACTGCTCGTCGCACTCGCGTTCGGCGTCCCGGCGCTGGCGTCCGAGTGGCTCGGCGCGGATCCGCGCATCGCGCTCGGATTGAACTCTGCCGTGGTCGGATGGGCCGGCGCCCCGCTGCTCGTCGCCGGCGCGCGCGCCGCGGCGCGCCGCAAACCGGACATGAACACGTTGATCGCGTTGGGGGCGCTCGCCGCCATCGCCATCGGAGTCCTCGGTGTATTCGGGCCGGAGCGCTTCCACGCCGCGGCGCACCACGGACACGCCGCCGCGCTGATCCTGATCTTCGCGCTGCTCGGCCGCTGGCTCGAGTCCGGAGCACGCCTGCGCGCCGGCGACGCGCTGCAGGCTCTGATCGACCTCACGCCGCAATTCGTGCGCGTGCTGCGCCGCGGCGCGGAGGTCGAGGTACCGGCCGAGCAGGCTTCGATCGGCAGCCTGGCCATCGTGCGCCCGGGTGAGCGGATCCCGGTCGACGGCACGGTGTTCATCGGCGCGAGCGAGCTCGACGAGGCCGTGCTGACGGGCGAGAGCCGCCCGCGCGCCGTGGAGGCCGGAGCGGCCGTGCGTGCCGGCGCGATGAACGGCACCGGCACGCTGCAGATCTCGATCGAGCGCGTCGGCGAGGAGACCGCGGTCGCCCGCATCGCGCGCGCGGTGCAGGCGGCGCGCGGTTCACGCGCACCCGTTCAATTGCTGGTCGACCGCATCAGCGCGGCCTTCGTGCCCGTGGTGCTGGCCGTCGCCGGATCGACCCTTCTGGCGTGGTGGTGGATCGATGGCGACATCGCCGGCGCCGCGAGCCGCGCGATCACGGTCCTCGTCGTCGCGTGTCCTTGCGCGTTGGGACTCGCGACGCCCACCGCGATCGTCGCCGCGACCGGCGCGGCCGCGCGCATGGGCGTGCTCGTGCGCGATGCCGAGGTGCTCGAGCGCCTGGTCCGCGGCGACACGCTCGTGGTCGACAAGACCGGCACGCTGACGACCGGCCGCCCGCGCTTGTCCGCGCTGCACCGGACCGGCGCGGCGAACGCGCGCTCCTTCGACGATGGAGATCTGCTGCGACTGGCGGCGGCGGTCGAGATGTCGAGTGAGCAGCCGCTCGGGCGCGCGCTCGTCGATGCGGCCGACGCGCGCGGCATCGCGTACTCGCGCGCCGCCGATTTTCGGGCCGAGCCCGGTCGCGGGGTGCATGGACGCGTCGCGGAACTTGCGGTCTGGCTCGGCTCTCCGCAGGCGGCCGCCGCCGTGCTCGCGGCGAAGGGACGCGTCGATCCGGAGCTGGACAGGCTGGTCGACCAGGTCTCGAATCGCGGAGCCAGCCCGGTCGTGATGTTGTGCGACGAGGTCGCGTGCGCGGTTTTCGAACTCCGCGACGCAGCGCGACCCGAAGCGGCGCCCGCACTACGAGAGCTGGAGGCCCAAGGCCTGTCCATCCACGTCTGCTCGGGAGATCACCGTGGCGCAGTCGCGGCCGTCGCAGCCGAGCTCGGCTTGGCGACCTGGCGGGCCGAGATGACGCCCGAGCAGAAAGGGGCGCACGTGAGCGCATTGCGCTCCCAGGGTCGCCGCGTGCTGATGGTCGGTGACGGCATCAACGACGCACCGGCACTGGCGGCGGCGGACGTCGGGATCGCGGTGGGAGGTGGAGCCGACGTGGCGCTCGAGACCGCGGATGCCGTGCTGCTGCACGCGAATCTCGCGCGCCTGCCGCGCGTGCTCGAGCTCGCGAGACGGATGCGCACGACGATCCGCGCGAACCTCGCGTGGGCCTTCGGCTACAACGTGATCGCAGTGCCGCTCGCGGCCGGAGCGTTGTCGGCGTGGAGCGCGTGGTCGCCGAGCCCGGGTCTGGCGGCCGCGGCCATGGCGGGCTCCAGCCTGATCGTCGTGTTGAACAGCCTGCGTCTGGCCCGCCGCGCGAGCTGAGGCTCGTCAGGACGACTGATCGCCGCGGCGGGTCGCGCGCTTCTTGGCGGCGTCGAACACATCGTCCAGGTTCTGTGAGCGCTCGCGCTCCTTGCCCAGTTCGCGGTCGAGCCTGTCCTCATTGCCGGCCAAGCGTCCCTTCACGCGGTCGGCCGAGGCATCCCAGCGCTGGGACGGGTCCGCGCCATGCGCCGGCGCGGAGTCACCGGCACGTAACCAAGAGCTGAGCTTGCCGGTCAGCAGATCCACGCGCAGCTCGCTGTGGCAGCACGGGCACTCGATCTTGGCTTCCTTGTCGCTCATCGGATTGTGCGTTCGGTTCGCTACGGCACGGAAACTGCACTGCGCTGGTCGTGAACCCTACGCAGCTTGCCACGCGTTCCGACGCCTTCCAATCCCCGGCGCCCTCCCGGCCGCCTGTAACCGGCCCTGGTGGCGCGGATAGACCAGACATGCATCGCAACCTCCGACAGGCGCCGGCCGCCGTGGTCTCAGCGTGGAGCTTGGCGATCCGCCAGCACCAGCTCGAGCGCATGCTCGGCCTCGTCTTGTGGGTCGCGTTCGTGGTGGTTCTCGTCCGTATCGCCGCCTGAAGCCGGCGCCGCGGAGGACTCGCCCTCAGCGACCTGGCTGACGCTGCCCTGCCTGCAAGCGCTTCAGGCGTTCGCGATAGCGCTGCGCCAACTCGGCCTGCCGATCTTCCATGTCGATCGCCTCACCGTCGATCAAGAGCGCATCGACGCGCGAGGTGGTCGCGAGCAGGTGCCCGGTCGTGATCACGATGTCGGCGCGCTTGCCGGGCTGCAGGCTGCCGAGTTCGCGCTCCAGCCCGAGCACCTCGGCCGCGCGATAGGTGACCGCGCGCACCGCCTCTTCGAGGGGCAACCCGTAGGCCGCGGCGGCCGCCGCGTGGTGCGGCAACATGCGCGGATTCTCCGAGTCGAAGGAAGAAATCGCGACGTCGACGCCCGCGCGATGGAGCAGGGCCGGATTCGCGTAGGCGCAGTCGTACGGGTCGTACTCGGAACCCGGCATGCCCAGCACCGGCCCGGCGACGACCGGCACGTCCGCGCGCGCGATGTCGGCGGCGACCTTCCACCCCTCGCTCGCTCCGTACAGCACGATCGCGAGCTTCTCACGCTCGGCGAAGGCCAGCGCGTCCAGGATCGTCTGTGCGTTCGACGCATGCAGCGCCACGCGTTTCTCACCGCGCGCATAGGGCACCAGCGCCTCGAGGCGCGGATCGAAGGCCGGCGGCGCGCAGCGTCCATCGCGCGCGAGCTCGTCCACGCGTGCGTACTCGCGCGCGTCGGCCAACAGCCGCGCGAGTTCCTGCACGGCCGGGAGCTCCGGTTTGTCCTTGGCGTCGTTCGCGGTGTACGGGAAGGCGATGTGCAACATCGCGCGATCGACGAGCAGCATCTCCTCCCAGGTCTCTCCGGCCAGCCCGATCAGGACGCTCTGTCCTCGCATGGGCCCGCCGTGCTGCGGCGAGCTCTCCGAGCGCGTGATGCCCGCGGTTCGAGTGACGCCGATGTGCGCCGAATCCGGGTGGATCGACGCGGTCGCGCGCACGTCGGGCTGATTGCCGCCGATCTCGCCGACGTCCATCGTTCCGCGCACCGAACCGATCTCGCGCAGACCCGTGGACGCTCCCAGCGCGATCATCCCGGGCCACACGTGCTTGCCGGTTGCGTCGATGACGAGCGCGCCGGCAGGCACTGCGAGACCGGCTCCCAGCGCCGCGATACGACCGCCGCGAACGAGCAGCACGCCGTTCTCGATCGGGCTGCCGGTGACCGGATGAAGTGTGCCGCCGACGATCGCGACCCACGCGCCTTCCTTCGCCATCGCGGCCGAGCGATCGGGCTCGCGCAGCTCGCGCAGCCGTGCCGGGTTGGCGCCCAGGCCGTGGACGTCACGGCGCTCGAACAGCACCTCGCCGTCCACGAGCGTCAGCTCGCACTTCGAAGTGAACTCGAGCGGATCGCCGTCGAAGAGCGCGAGGTCGGCGTCCTTGCCGACTTCGATCGATCCGACGCGCTGCTGGATTCCGAGTTGAATCGCCGAGTTCAGGGTCGCCAGCCGCAGCGCGCGCACGCGATCCATGCCCGCGTAGCGCACGCTCTTGCCGGCCTCCTGATAGAGATGCCGCACGAGTTCCGCGCTGTCGGAATTGATCGTCGACACGACGCCGGCCTCGTCCAGGATCGCCGGATTCTGCGGCACCGCGTCGTAGGCCTCGATCTTGAACGCCCACCAGTCGCTGAACGACGAAGCGCCCGCGCCGTGGCGCGCGATCTCGAACGCGACCTTGTAGCCCTCGAGCACGTGCTGGAAGGTCTGGATGCGGAAGCCGAACTGCTCCGCCACACGAATCAGCATCAGGATCTCGTCGGCTCGATAGCAGTGCGAGTGCACCTGCACGGATCCGTCGAGGATGCCGGCCAGCACCTCCAGGCGCACGTCCTTGCGCGGCGGCGCGGGATCCTCGCCGCCGGCGCGCGCCTTCTCGTAGCGCTGCCACTCGGCGCGGTACTCGCGCGCGCGCTCGAAAGCGCGAAGGTAGACCGCTTCGACGCCCATGCGGGTGTTCGGGAAGCGCGTGTTGTCGATGCCCCAGTTCGAGCGCTTGGGATTCTCGCCCAGCGCGAACTTGATGCCCTGCGGCGCGCCATCGAACCGCAGGCGGTCGGGATCCGTCTCCGGCCAACGGTGCTTGATCACCTCGCTGCGCCCGCCGATCGCATTGGCCGATCCGTGCAAGAGCTGCGCGGAGGTCGTTCCGCCGGCCAGCGCTCGGTACATCCCGATGTCGAATGGGTCGAGCACGTCGGTGATGTCGCAGTCCGCCGTGATCGTCAGCGTTCCCTCGTTGACGTCGCCGTCGATCGCCATGTGCGAGTGCGTGTCGATCGCACCCGGAGCCAGGTGCTTGCCGCGCCCGTCGACGACGACCACGCCTTCGGGCAGCTCGAGCCCCTTGGCGATCGCGCGGATCTTGCCGCCGCTCACCAGCACATCGGCCACGCGCGCCGGCTCGACCGCGGAGTGCACCGTCGCGCCGCGGATCAACACGTTGCCGCCGGTGCGCAGGGTCGGCTTGCGCGATGCGTCGGTCTCGATCGCGTGCTTCGCGGCAGGGGCGGGCGAGCTCGCCGCGCCGCTCGCAGGCACGGATTCCTGCGCCGATGCCGCGCATAGGCTCAGGGCCAGCGCGACCAGCCCGTTCTTGTCAGTGATCATCTTCGCAGCACCCTTCCACGTGCTCGTGCACCTGCGTGAACTCGACACTGGCCTCGTAGCTTCCGCCGGGCAGTTGGGCCTTGAACTCGCCGCTCCAACGTCCTTCCTTCCACTTGAGATCGATCGTCCAGGCTGGATCGTCGGCCGCGGCGCCGAGCTTTCCGGTCAGGCGCGCCTGCTTGCCGCCGACCTTGCCCTTGATCTCGCCGCCCTTGGCCTCGCCATCCGGGCGCTCGCGCAGCAGCACGGTGCCTCGCAGCGAGCCGTCGAGTTCCATCCACAGCGTCGCATCGCCCAGCTTCGGCCCGGCGCCCTCACCGACCAACGCGAGCGTCCACTTGCCGCCGAGGTCCACGCCAGGCGCGGGCGGGTTCTCGAGCCCGTCCCCGGGCACGAACTCCTCGGCCGCGCCGTCGAGCACGATCCACCGCAGACGCGCGGACTTGTTGGCCGGATCGAGCGGGTCGGCGGTCCACAACGCGATGCCTGTCTCCTGGCCGGCCGCGAGCCGACCGATGCGCCGCTCGACGCCGAGCAGTTGCGCCGCGCCCTCACCCAGGGCCTGGCGCGCGACCTCGATGGGCAATCCGAGTTCGACCAGCTTGCGCACGCGGCCGAACAGTTCCGCTGGAGCGCCGCCCGCGCTGCCGAATGCGATCGACACGCCGGCCCGTTGCAAGACGAGCGCTCCGGAACGCCGCTCCTCCCACTTGCGCCGCTGCTCCAGGCGCACCTCCGCCGGCACGTCGTAGCGCGGACGCTCGCCCGCCGGGACCGCCTTGGGCAGCTCGACCTCCTCTCCCCACTCGCAGGTCAGTACGACGGGCACGCGCAGCGCGCTCAGGCGTTCCGCGTGGTGGAAGGCCTCGCGCCCGCCGACCACGACCAACTCGAATCCCAGTTCCTCCGACAGATCGAGCCAGCGATCGATCTCGTTGGCTCGCTCGGCGCGCGCGGCGATCCTGCGCCCGCGACGCAGCACCGGCTGGAACGAGTCGAGGTCGGCGTCCCACGCCGGACGGACACCGGGACGCCCGGCCTGATAGCGTTCGTGCAGCTCGGCGTGCCGGCGCGCGTCGAGGAAGAACTGCCGCAGCTGCGCGACGTAGCCCATCGCGGTGCTCGGATAGCCGGCGCCGCCGGTCTCGAAGCCGGCGTGCGCGAACACGGCCGGCACGACGATCGCATCGCGCGTCGCCGCCTCGCGCAACGACAACAGCGCACTGTCACCGCACAGGATCTGCCCGAACGGAGCGACCAGCGCGTGGCCGAAGCCGCCCTTGCGCCAGCCGGCGCGCTGCGCGGGTGTCCACTTGGCGACAGCGGCTGCCGTGTAGGACGGTTGCACGCCCTTGCGGTTCGCATCGCGCATGTCGATGTCGATGTTCGCGCCGACGTCGGTGGGCAGATCCCGATCCGCCTCCGGCGCGCGGGCCGGACAACCGACGATCGTGTAGGCGTCGATGAAGGCGGGCAGCGCGACGAGACCGGTCGCGTCGATCGGATGGGCATCGATCGGGATGCCGGAACCCGGCTCGAGAACGGACTGGATGCGTCCGTCTCGCGTGATGATCGAGACGGGCTCGCCGCCGACGAGGCGCGCATTGCGGATGGCGAGCGGGGCGATGGGCTTGCGGGTCTGGGCGAGGAGCGCGGCGTCCGGAACGCAGAACGCGGCGATCAGCACAAGCGTCGCTCGGAGATGCCAGGCGGGTGGGGACAGGAATGGGCTTCGCATGTCGCGGGCGCACGGAGCGCGGGGGCGGGTGGGCGCGACATTGTGCGGATCGCCGCGGGTCGACGCGAAAAGGACCGGGGAGCACGCCCTCTCGGACGAGCTCCCCGGTCAGAGTCACGGTGCCGGGCCGGGGGAGAACCGCGCGCCTTGTGCGCCGCGGATCCCCCGACCCGCCTCGACTAGCCCAACAGGCTCAGGGCGAGCTGCGGCTGAGCGTTGGCCTGCGCCAACACCGACACCGCGGCCTGCTGCATGATGGCGTTGCGCGTCAGGTCAGCGGTTTCCGACGCCACGTCCACGTCGCGAATCCGGCTCTCGGCGGCCGAGAGATTCTCGCGCGTGTTGCTGATCGACCGGTACGAGCTCATCAGGCGGTTCGTGACGGCCCCGAGGTCGCCGCGAGCCGTGTTGATGTCGTCGATCGCCGCATCGATGTCAGCGAGCGCCGCGGAGGCGTTGGACGCCGACGTGACGTTCGTCGCCGACGTCAGCCCCAGCGCGGAGGTCGAAACGTCCGTGAGGCCGATGTTGATGACGTCGCCCGAGTCGACGCCGACCTGGATGTCGACGCCCGTCGCCGAGCCGTCGAGCAGCGCGATCCCGTTGAATTCCGTTTCCGCGGAGATCCGGTCGATTTCCTCGACCAGCGCCTGGAACTCGGTGTCGATGATGGCGCGGTCCGTCGTCGAAAGCGTGCCGTTCGTGGCCTGGATGGCCAGTTCACGCATGCGCGAGAGGTTGCCGCTGACCTCGTTCAGAGCGCCTTCGGCGGTCTGAGCGAGCGAAACGCCGTCCTGCGTGTTGCGCAGGTTGGCACCGTAGGAACGGATCTGAGAGCGCATGCGCTCCGAGATGCCGAGTCCCGCGGCGTCGTCCGCCGCGGTGGCGATGCGCAGCCCCGACGACAGCCTGGCATAGTTGCCCTGCAGGCGGTCGGTCGAAGTGCTGAGGTTGCGCTGCGCCGTCAAAGAGAAAACGTTGGTATTGACGCGAAGTCCCATTGATCTACTCCCAATGTCTGGGTGAATCGAGTGATGTGTCGGAAGCCGCCGGGATCTCTCGAGCCTGCGGGGCTTCATTCGCTCGCGAGCGCTCCTCACGGACCCGAGCGAAGTGCCTCGGGCCCGTTTGCACGTGGAGCCGCGCGAGCCGCGCGCCGTCTCTCTCTGCCCATGGAGCGGGGGAGGACCGGTCTGCGGTCCTGCCGGGCCCGATCGTCGAGCCCTTGTCCCCCGCCATCCGGCGGACGGCGCGTGTTGCGGTGTTGATTCCAGGAGCTCGCGAGTCCCAGCCTTCCGGCTGGCGCGCGAGCTCGCTCTCCGTTCGCTCGGACCGGGAGCTCCTCGGCTCCCGACCGCGCGCGCGGAGTGGTCGTTGATTGCTAAAGAGCGAAGAAAGACGCCGAAACGACCGCGGGCACCCGCCCCTGCTCGCTCGCGATGCGTGCGGCCGGGGATGAGTGCCTGACGTGAGTCTCGGTTTGGTTGCGGATGCGGTCGGTCACGAGTGCAAGGGTCTGTTGCGAGGCCGCCGGGCTCATTCGTTCGCCGGATAGGGGGGGCCCCCGGTGAAGGGGGCCCCCCGCTCAGCGATCGGCCCTAGCGGCCTTTCTCCTACCGCCCTGAGAGCAGTGACAGGGCGAGCTGCGGCTGCGTGTTCGCCTGGCTCAGGATCGCCACGGCAGCCTGCTGCATGATGCTGTTGCGCGACAGGTCCGCCGTTTCGGCGGCCACGTCGACGTCTCGGATGCGGCTCTCCGCGGCCGAGAGGTTTTCCTTCGTGTTGTTGATGCTGCGATAGGAACTGAGGATGCGGTTCTGAGCCGCGCCCATGTCGCCGCGCGTCGTGTTGAGCGTCGTGATCGCGTTGTCGATCAGTGCCAGCGAGTCCGAGGCGGCGGTGACGGTCGTCACGCCGGTCGTGGAGATGCCCATCGTCGTGGTGGTCACGTCCTGGAGATCGATCGTGATGACGTCGCCCGAGTCCAGACCAACCTGGATCTCGACCGTGGTCGTGCTGCCGTCGAGCAACGCAATGCCGTTGAACTCGGTCTCGGCCGCGATGCGGTCGATCTCCTCCTTGAGCGCCTGGAACTCGGAATCGATCGTGGCGCGGTCGGCGGCGCTGAGGGTGCCGTTCGACGCCTGGATCGCGAGCTCACGCATGCGGACGAGCGTGTTGCTGGTCTCGTTCAGCGCGCCTTCGGCGGACTGCGCGAGACTGATGCCGTCCAGCGCATTGCGGGCGTTCTGGGCGAGCGAGCGGATCTGCGAGCGCATGCGCTCGGAGATTCCCAGGCCGGCCGCGTCGTCCGCGGCAGTGGCGATGCGCAACCCGGACGAGAGCCGACTGTAGTTGCCTTGCAACCGGTCGGTGACGGCGCCCAGATTGCGCTGCGACGTCATGGAGGCGATGTTGGTGTTGACTCTGAGGCCCATAATTTGGCTTCTGGGAAACGGTGACTAGGGGTGAATCGCTGGTTTCCGCAGGGGCGAGCCCGCGCGGTCACGCCAGGGTTCTCGGTGGGAGCCTGCGGTGCATGAGCGGCGCCTCGCGTGTTTCGCGCGAGTTCCCGGCCCTGGGTCCGCCCAGGGATCGAAGCGAATGCCTGCCGCGGCCGCGGCCGCGGCGGAATTGCCTTCCGACCCCGGAAGGTTCTTCGCGATCCTGCCGATAGGGATCGCCGTGCGAGACGGCACGTCGCGAGATCCCTCCCCCTCCGCCAGCGCCGAGCCGGTCTTCCGCTCGCGCGCGATGGCGGTCGTGATGCGACTGGTCGAGCGGGTCAGCGCCGCGCCGCGCATCACGGTTCTCGTGGACGGCGAGTCGGGGGTCGGCAAGGAGGTGGTCGCACGCGCGATCCACCAACGCTCCGCTCCACGCCAACCGTTCGTCGCCCTCAATTGCGCCGCCTTGCCGGAGGGACTGCTCGAAGCCGAGTTGTTCGGGCACGAACCCGGGGCCTTCACCGGCGCCTGCCCGAAGGGTCGGCCCGGGCTTCTCGAGGCCGCCGGCGCGGGCACGCTGCTGCTCGACGAGATCGGCGAACTCCCGCTCGCCCTGCAAGCGCGACTGCTGCGCGTGCTGCAGGAGCGCTCGTTCCGCCGCCTCGGCTCCCACGTCGACCAGGCGCTACAGGCGCGTGTGGTCGCGTGCACGAACCGCGATCTGGAGGCCGAGGTCGGCCGCGGCGCGTTTCGCGAAGACCTCTACTATCGGCTGAATGTGATGCGGATTCGTGTGCCTGCGCTGCGCGAGCGGCGCGAGGACATCGAGCCGCTGATCGAGCATTTCTGCCTGCGCATTTGCTCGGAAACGGGCCTTCCAGCGCCGGCCTTCGGCGAGCAGGACCTGCAGCGACTGCGCGAAGCGCCTTGGCGCGGCAACGTACGCGAACTGTCCAACGCGATCGAGCGGGCCGTGCTGATGGGGCCGCAGGCCGCATTGCCGGCCTCCGCGGGCCCGCCGACCGCCGGCGCCCCCACCACCGCGGACACGCTCTCGACGCTGGGCGAGGAAGCGCTCTCGATCGAAGCGATGGAGCGCACCTTGATCCGGCACGTATTGGGGCGCACCGCGGGCAATCGGGCTCGCGCGGCGCGCGTGCTGGGCGTCGATCGCACGACGCTGTACTCGAAGCTGCGCCGCTACCAGATCGCCTGATCCGGGCGGTTCGTCCGCGCCCGGAAACGAACGCAGGGGCGGCGCGATCGACCCGTAAAGGATTTCCCGAATCGTGTCGAAAGGCGTGCTTGGCCGCGACCTTGCTCGATCGCCGAGCACGCGACCCGGAACTCCCTCCCTACCCATGCCTGCCACGAATCACAGCTACGCTGAGCGGGGCAAGTCCGACGCCGGCGCGCTGCGCGAGCTGCGCCTGGCCCTGCGGGCCTTTGCACGCGGCAGCGAGCAGGCCGGGCAGCAAGTCGGGAATGCACGCCACGCCCCGGCCGCGTTGTGCGAGGCGCGCAAGCTGACCGACGAGGTCGAGGACCTGATCGCCCTGGAGCGGGCGCGGGAATCCCGCCGCGTGCGTTGCACGGCTCGCGAGATCGCGCTGAGCGCGCGGCTCGCTCTGCCGAAACAGTGGCGCGCGCGCCTGCTGCTCGTGGAGGACGGGCTCGATGAAGTGCTGTACACGGACGGGCGGACAGCCGCCCGCGCGCTGGCGCGCCTGCTGCGCAATGCATTCGAGGCCGGTTCGGAACTCGTGCTGCTGCTCACCGAGCGCCGCGGCACTCGGCTCTGTTTCTGCGTGCTCGATCGCGCGCCCGGCCACGGCTGCGAGCTCGAGTGCCCGCCCGAGCCCTTCGCCGTCGCGCGAGTCGGACATGTCGGCATCGGGCTGTCGCTGGCCTGGCGCGAGGCGGAGCTTCTCGAGGGTGGCCTGCGGCTGTCGCGCCTGCAGGGCGGCGGCACACGCGCCGAGCTCGAGTTGAAGCTGCAAGCGAAAGCGAGGCGCCGATGAGCGGTCCGCGCTCCCCGCGTTCATTGCAGGTGCTGGTGGTCGAACCCGACGCGCGCGCCGCGCTGACCGCCTCGGCGGCGCTGTCGACGCGCGGCCACCGCGCGTTGCGCGCGACGCAGGCCAACTGGACCGGCGCCGCCAAGTACGCCGATGTTGCATTGGTGCCGCTGGAGCTGTGCGGCGGCGCCGGCATCGAAGTCGCCGCGGAGCTGGCGCGCCGGCTGCCCGTCGTGATGAGCACCTCGAGCGTCGACACCGAACTGTGCGTGCGCGCGATGCGCGCGGGCGTCCGCGACCTGGTGCAACGGCCCTGCAGCTCGGCTGAACTGTGCAATGCGCTGGAGCGCTCCGCCGCGCCCGGGATCTCGTTCAGCCGCCGTCACTTCTCGCTCAGCATGGCCGCGCAGGCCGATGCCATCGAACGAGGCGTGCGCGAGCTCATTGCTTGGGCGCTGGTGGAGGGGGTGGACACGGCCGCGCGCGCTCGCGTCGGAGGCGCGGCGCACGAACTGCTCGACAATGCGATGCGCCACGGCTACGCAGGCGCCGCGGGCGCGATCCTGCTGCGCGCGCGCATCGAGAGCCATGCCTTGGAACTGTCGGTGCTCGACCACGGGCGAGGCTTCGAAGCGGCCGCCCTGTTCGCCGCGGAGGGGGCGCTTCCTTCGCGCTCGCGATCCGGCGGCCTGAGCCGCTGCGCGGCGCTGTGTGACGACATGTGCTGCCGCAGCACGCGCGCCGGCACGCTTTTCGAGCTGCGCTTCGAACTCGCCGAGATCAGCTTCGCCGAAGACGCCTTCGCGTCGTTGAGCGAGCGCGACTGGCTCACGCCCGATGCGGCTCGGTTGGCACTGCGCAAAGCGCGCACCGGGGCCGCGGGCGATGCGTTGCACTTGTCTCCCGCGCTGGCGGTCGCCGTCGGGCGCCTGCTGGCGGGCGGCACAACCGAAAGACTGCGCCAGGCGGCGCTGTGGAGCGCATAGCACGTGAGCCAAGTCGATTCGCGAACCGCAGGCATCGAGGGAATGGCCGACAGCGACGATCTGTTCGACTTCGCTGAAGTCGAGCAGGCCGCGGCTGCCGCCGGCGGCACGACCGCGCCCGATGTCGACTCTCTGCTGCAGAGCTTCGATGACCACGATCGCAGTCATCAGCGCGCTCCGCTGCCTGATCGGCGCGCCGATCCTGATCGGACTCCGTCGCCCGCGGTGCCGTCGAAGACCCGGCTGCTTTCGGAGACCGAGCACTCCTCCGAGGCGGAGCTGTTGTCGGAGATCGAGCTGCCGCCGGTGAGCGCTGCCGCGCTGCCGTCCGTGCAGGAGCCTCAGCCTCCGGCGGAGCAACTGCTGGAACCGGCGGCGGGCTTCGCGCCGCCCCAGCGGGCATTCTGGATCGCACTCAGCGCCCTGGCCGCCATCGTGCTGCTCAATGCGGGACTGTTCTGGAGCTCGCTGCGCGATGCCTCCAGCGCCCAGGAACGGATCGCCGAGCTGTCGCAGAGCGTGCTCGAGCTCGCCCAGCGCCCCCAACCCAGCGCACCGACCGCGATCCCCGCTCCCCCTCCGCAACCGGAGGCGGTGGTCGAGCAGCCCGTTCAGCGCTCGTCGCTGCCCGACTACGACCCCGATCCGCGGCGCGAGCGCGACTTCGAGCGCATCGAAGCCCTGGGGCGGCAAGGACAACACGGTGAGGCGCGACGAGAGCTGTATCAACTGCTCGCGCGCTGCGACAGCCTGGTGGGCAATGCTCGCGAAGCGGTCGAACTGCGCGCGACCTACCTGCTCGCGCAGACCCTGAGAGACGAGGCGCAGGCGATCGGACTCGCGGAGGAAGGCAACTGATGCATCCCGCATTGCTGCTCTTGGCACTCGCGCAGAGCCCCGCTCCGAACCTGGACGTGCGAGCGGAGGAGATCGACGGCGTGCAGGTGGTGACCATCCACGCACAAGGGTGCACGGTGCGCGAGTTCTCGCTTGCGGTCTCGCGCGAGCTGGGCGCGCGCTGGCAGAACGAGGCGCCCGACACGGAGACACGCGTGCTCACGGCGGAGATCCGCCGCCGCCCGGTTCGACTGGCGCTGGAGTGGGTCTATGGATCGGCCGGCCTGCGCGGCGAGCTGCGCGGTGACGTGCTGTCGACGTCGCTCCCCTCCGACGCGCGCGAAGAACTCGAACAGCGCGCCATGGCCGCGTACTCGCGCGCGCTGACGCGCTTTCCGAGTGCTCCGGAGGCCGACGCGGCACGCATGTCCCTGATCGAGCTGGAAACCGCACGCGGCAACCCGACCGGCGCGCTGCAGTACGCGCTGATGCTCGCGCAGGACGGCCAGACGGTCGCCGCGCTGTCCGAGGGTCGCATGCGGGCCGCGCAGCTGTGCCAGCAGCTGGGACGCTGGAAAGAGGCCAGCGATCACTACCGCGCCCTGTCCGCGCTCGATGAGAGCAACGCCGAGCTGCAGATCCTCGTCCGCGAGGAGATCACGCGCTGCCTGGTGCGGCTCGAGGACTACGAGCGCGCGTTGCTGGTCGTCGGCTCTCTCGACAATTCGTACCCCGCCAGCGGTGCCGCGGCGCGCGAGAAGCGCGCGTTGCTGCGCGGCATGGCGCTGTCGGGCAGCGGCCGTGGAGCCGAGGCCTTGGCGGAGCTCGCCACGGTGCGCATCGAACTGCTGCCGGAGGACTATCGCTTGGACGGCACGCGCGCATTGGCGCGAGCGCTGGAGTCGGATGACCGGCCCGGCGAGGCCGGCAAGTGCTGGATGGTCGTCGCGCGCGGCACGCAAGGCGCCGAACGCCTCCACGCAGTCGAACAGGCGGCGCGGCTGGCCCTGGACGACGGTGACGAACTCGGGGCGCTGCTGTCCCTGTCGATGGTGCCGCTCGAGGAGCGCAACAGCTCGCTGCACGCACTCGTGAACATGGCGCGGGCGCGCTTGAACCTGCCCTTGGAACTGCGTCCGGAACTGCCGTCGAGCGACGATCAGCGCCTGACGGAGCTCGTGCGGCTCATCGACGCCGGCGGGGCGAAGGAGGCACTGCCGGGCCTGGGCGACTTGCTCGCGGAACAGGAGCGGCTCACGCCAGCGACACTCTTGGCGACGCGGCTGGCGCGCGCACGCGCGTTGGCGCTGCGCGACGGTCTCGAAGCGGGACTGGCGGCGCTGCGCGAGGCGCGCCTGCTGGCGCCGGACGAGGCCGCACAGCAGCAGTGCGATCTCGCCGCCGCCGCGCTGCTCGAGAAAGCCGAGCAGTTCGCTCGCGCGGCCGACGCCTACGAGGGGAGGTACTAGCCATGATGCGTTTCACGGGTGGCATTGCGACCGGACTCGCGGTGCTGTTCCTCGCGCCGGGAATCCTGCCGCCGCTGCGCAGCGGCGACGCGGCCGCGCGCACGCAGAGCCCGACGAGCAAGCAACTCGACATCGCGGAGATCGAGGAGATCGCCGCGAACCTGCGCCAGGGCAGCCGCGAAGCGGCGCTGCGCCTGATCGAGGCGACGGAGGCTCCGATCCTCGACACGGGCGGCCGCGAATCGCGCATCGAGCGACTCCAGTCGGAGATCGAAGAGCTGCAGCGACGCACCGACCTCGCGAAGGAGACGAGAGCCAAGAGCGCGCCCGCCGCAGCCGTCCCGCCGCCGCGCAAGACCAGTGGCGGCGCGAACCAGGTTCATGTGACCGCGGCTGCATCGCCGCCGGCCTACAGCGCCGATCCGCTGCGGCAGGCCGTGGCGTGCGCGCGCGCGGGCCAGCACCAGCGCGCGCTGCTGCTGCTCGAGAGGCTCCCGGCCGGCGCAGCCTCAGAGTACTGGCGCGGCAAGGCCTTGCTGGCCTTGGGCCGGACGCCCGAGGCCTTGGTCAGTTTCGATCGTTCGGTCGATCTCGACGCTTCGGCACCCGAGGCCAAGCTCTCGAAGTCGGAGGCCGATTACCTGCGCTGGCGCGCCAAGCTCGCGCCCGAATCCCGCCCGGCGGCATCGAGCACGGAGCAGCTGCCGTGAAATCACCCACGTTCAAGGCACCCCGCAAGGTCGCGGCGGCTCTGCCCTCGGGCGAAGTCGCCCGCCTCGCGCAGCGCCTCTCGGAGCTGACGACGCACTTGTTGTCCAGCCAGGCCGAACTGGAGCGACGCGCCGAGCGGGTCGAGCGCGAACTCGCCAGCGCGAACCGTGAACTGGAGGCGAAGATCCAGGAGAACGAGCGGCTGCGCGTGTGCGACAAGATGGCCGCGCTCGGGACGCTTTCGGCGGGCGTCGCGCACGAGATCCGCAATCCGCTCAGTGCGGTCAAGGGCTACGCATCGCTGTTGCTGCGCGAAGGAAACCTCGCGCCCAAGCAGCGCCAGTGGATCGAACGCATCCTCACCGGTGCCAACGACTGCGCGGACATCGTCACCAATCTGCTCGTATTCGCTTCGCCCGATCGGCTGGCGTTGGAGGCGATCGAACCGCGCGAATTGCTCGACGGGGCCTGTGAGCTCGCGCTCGCGGATATCGAGAATCCCGCCCGCTGGACGATCGAAACGAGAGCGGATGCGCCGCGCTTCGCGGGCGACCGCGTCAAGCTGCGGCAAGCCGTGCGCAATCTGGTCGCCAATGCGATCCAGGTCCAGCCCCAGGGCGGCTGGGTCGGCGTTGCGCTGACTCTGCAGGACTCGATGATCGAGATCGGCGTCGCCGACGCGGGCCCTGGAGTGCCCGACGCGCTGCGCGAGAAGATCCTCGAGCCGTTCTTCACGACGCGCGCGGAAGGCACCGGCCTCGGACTCGCGCTCGTTCACACCATCGCTCGCCTGCACGAAGGAGAAGTGCAGGTTTCCCCCTCACGCAGTTCACGGGGTGGCGCCGATATCCGGCTGCGCATTCCGTTCCACCCCGCCTCCTGACCCATGTCGATCCAACGCGTCCTGATCGTCGATGACGAATCCCTGTCCCGCGAGTTCCTCATGGAGGCCGCGCAGACGCTCGGCTGCCGTGCCGACGCGGTTCCCGACGGTGCCCAGGCGGTCGAGCGACTCAAGTCGCGCTCGTACGACCTGTTGATCACCGACTTGCGCATGCCCGGCATGGACGGCCTCGAGGTGATCCGTCAGGCCGCGCAGGTCTGTCCCGGCATGCCCGCCGTGCTGCTGACGGCATTCGGGACGATCGAAGCGGCCGTGCAGGCGATGAAGCTCGGCGCAGCCGACTTCCTGCTCAAGCCCTGCACGCCCGAGACGCTCGAACTCGTGCTGCGCCGCATCGAGCGCACGCGCAAGATCGAGCTCGAGAACGAGTACCTGCGCGCCGAGGTCGCACCGCGGCCGGGAAGCCAGATCGTCGCCAAGAGCCGCAGCATGCTCGAGACCCTCGCGTCGGCCCAGCGCATTGCCGGCTCGAAGGGCACGGTGCTGATCACCGGCGAGAGCGGTACCGGCAAGGAGCGCATCGCCCACTACATCCACCAGAGCAGCCCGCGACGCGAGCAACCGTTCGTGCGCGTCAATTGCGCGGCACTGTCCGAGCAACTGCTAGAGAGCGAGCTGTTCGGCCACGAGCGCGGCGCCTTCACTGGCGCGTACAAGAGCCGCGTGGGCCGCTTCGAGCTGGCCGACGGCGGCACGCTGCTCCTGGACGAGATCGGTGAAATCTCCCAGAACCTGCAAGCCAAGCTGCTGCGCGTGCTCGAGGAGGAGGAGTTCGAGCGCGTGGGCGGCAGCACGACGCTGAAGGTGGACGTGCGCGTGATCGCGACGACGAACCGCGACCTGCAGGCCGAAGTGCGCGCGGGTCGCTTCCGCGAGGACCTCTACTACCGGTTGCACGTCCTGCCGGTGCACCTCGCCCCGCTGCGCGAGCGGCGCGAAGACGTGCTGGCCCTGGCCGAGCACTTCGCCAAGGAGTATGCGACCTCCAACGGCCGCCCGCAGCCGCTCTTCGCCGCGGACGCGCGCCGTCGCCTGGAGGAGTGGAGCTGGCCCGGAAACGTGCGCGAGCTCGAGAACGCGATTCAACGCGCGGTCGTGCTGATGCAGGGCAATGCGATCGGCGCCGAACTGTTGCCGGGCGGCGCGGGTGGCGCGCAGGCTTCCGGCTCGCCGTCGGCCAACCCCTTCGGGTTCAGCACGGGCACGAGCCTGGCCAACCGGCGCATCGACGACATCGAGCGCGAGGCGATCCTGGCGACGCTCGCGTCGACCGGGAACAACAAGACCGAGGCGGCGCGCAGGCTCGGCGTCACGGCGCGCACGCTCTCGAACAAGATGAAGTTGTGGCGCCGACTCGGCCTGGTGGCCTAGGAGCACGAACATGGAATCGGGTACGGGAGGCGACCTGCTGTTCGGGATGCTGCGCGCGACCTCGCTGCGCGCGCGGTCGATCGGCAGCAACATCGCGAACCTCGAGACGCCCGGCTACGTGCGCCAGATCGTGCGCTTCGAGGATCTGGTGCAGGCGGAACTCGAGCGCAAGCATCCGGATCTCTCCAGGCTGAAACCTCTGGTCGAGACCGAGGCGCTCGAGCCCGGTTCGTCCAACGGCGTCAATCTCGAGCTCGAGATCGCTTCCGCGCGCATGAACCGCTTGCAGTCGGAATTGTGGAACACGCTGTTGCAGGCGCGCTTCGGACTCATCAAGGCCAGCATCGAATCCGGGAGGTAATCAGCATGTCGGGCATCGACAGGATCTTCGAGGGGATGCGCATCTCGGCCAGCGGCCTGGCCGCCGAGCGCGTCCGCATGGACGTCATCGCAGAGAACATCGCCAACTCGCGCACGACGCGCACGCCGGAAGGCGGCGCCTACCGGCGCAAGATCGTCGAGTTCGAGCCTCTCGTGGTGAAAGGCCCCGATGGCGAGAAAAGTTCCGCGGGCGTGCATGCGGCCCGCATCGTCGAAGACATGCAAACGCCGATGCAGATGCTGCTCGATCCGTCGAACCCCGACGCCGACGCGAACGGCTTCGTCGAGATGCCGAACGTCAACACGCTCAAGGAAATGGCCGACCTGATCACCGCGATGCGGGCCTACGACGCGGGCATGGCCATGATGGACGCCTATGTGCGCTCGGCGGAACGAGCGCTGGAGACGATGCGCTGATCGCGCGGGCGATCTGAACGAGCATGGTCGACGGAATCTCCAATCCAGCGGGGCGACTCGAGCAGGCCTGGGCCGCTGCGCGCGCGGCCCGCGCCAACTCGGGGGCTTCCGGCGCGCCCGACGTGCTGCGCGAGGCGCACGCGCTCCAGCAGGAGGCGGTCGCGCTGGCACGCGGCGCGGGCGATCCGCGCATCGGCTCGGACAGGCGCGGCCAAGGCACGGAGGCCGGGCTGGACGATGGCTCGTCCGTCGTCTCGGCCGATCGCGGGTTCGGGAGCTCGTTGGCTCGCGGTGCGGCCGACATCGCCGACCAGGTGCGTCGGACCGACGAGATTCCCGCGCAGCTCGCCTCCGGCAAGGGCGAGTCGATCGCCGAGCTCGCCGCGCAAGTCAAGTCCGCCGATCTGTCCTTCCGCTTCGCGCTCGAGGTGCGCAACAAGCTGATCGACGCCTACCGCGAAGTGATGCGGATGAGCGTCTGATCGCTGAGGCGCCTCGCTTCCAGACCCGAACATGGCCGAAACCAATCCCACGCTCAGCAACGCACTCGACGTGCTCAAGAGCCTCGGCTCGGGCTCGCGCGCTGTCGCATTGCTCGTGTTGCTCGCCATCGCAGGCGTGATCGGCGCCTCCGCCTACGTGGCGCGCCAACCGCACTTCGAGCTGCTCTATACGAGCCTCGACGCGATTGACAGCGCGCGCGTCCAGAAGGCGCTCTCCGACGCGGGCATCGAGTTCGAAGCCAGCCAGCCGCCGGCTCCGTTCTCGGTGTTCGTCGACGTCAACGACCGTCACCGCGCCTTCGCCGCGGTCGCGGGCTCGGGCGCGCTGGCGGGTCGTTCGGGCGGCATCGCCAGCACCGAGACCGGCATGGCCAGTGTGTTCCTCAGCCAGGCCGAGCGCGCGCAGGTGGTGCGCAAGCGCGATTGGGAGGAGACCGAGCTCTTGCTGGAAGGACTCGACTTCGTGGCGGACGCGAAGGTGCGCACCTCGACCAGTGACGAGGGTCCTTGGGGCCGCGAAGGCCGCACGCGAGCGTCGGTCACGCTGGCGCTGCGCGGCCGCGCGCTGCTCTCGCACGACCAGACGCTGGCGATCGCGAGCCTGGTGCGAAACGCGCTGGGCGTCGAGCCGGCCGACCTCATGATCACCGATCAGGTCGGCGTCAGCCTCTACGACGGGGCTGCGCAAACCGGCGATGCGGCCCAGTCCTCGGCCTGGCTCGCCCACAAGAGCCGCTTCGATCGCGACCTCGCGGATCGCGCCAATCGCCTGCTCGGGGAGATCCTCGGTCCCGACCGGGCACGCGTGACGATCAGTTCGGACTGGAGCTTCGAGCAGACCTCGACCATCTCGGAGGCGACGGATCCGGAGAGTCGCGTCGCGGTCTCGGAAGAGACCATGCAGAGCACGACTCCGGGAGCGGGCCCGACCGCTGCCGGGGGCCCCGCCGGAAACGCGACGAACATCGACACCCCGCTCGAGGACCTGGAAGGGGCCACGGCCGACAACGCTGCCACCAGCCCTGCCCCCAACGTCTCGCGCACCGAGGAATCGCGCAGCGAGTTCTTCGTCCCCAAGAGCACGACCGCGACGGTCAATCGCTCGCCGGTACTGAAGCGACTGTCGATCTCGCTCTTCCTCGACGAGAGCCTCGCGCAGCGACAGAAGGAGCTCGAGGCCAGCGTGAAGGCCGCTGTCGGCTACGACGATGCGCGCAAGGACGCCTTCTCGGCCGTCCGCTTGCCGTTCCTCGGCGCACCGGCCGTGATTCCGGCCGATCCGAATGCCACGGCCGTCGAGAACGGCGGCGCCGCGCAGCAGACGGCTCCGCAGATCGACGAGCCGCCCAGTCGCCTGGTGCAGTTGCTCCTCGATCGCGGAGTCGAGATCGTCTGTGCGCTGGTCTTCCTGGTGCTCCTGCTGAAGACGCTGCGCGGTCCGAAGGCCAAGGCAGGAACGGCGTCGGGCAATGCGGCGACCGGCGCACCCGACGATGCGGGCGGCGCGGACGTGCTCGTGCCGGCCAACCGCCTGGGCGGACGCGCGGCCCGGGCGAAGGTCGCCGAGCTCGTCAAGCAGGACCCCGAGCGCGTCGGCCGCATCCTCTCCGACTGGGCACGCCCGGCGCGTGAGAAGACGGGAGCCAAGCCGTGAGCCAGGCCGCCGCACCGCGGGAGCAGACCGGCGCCGAGCAGGTCGCGTTGTTCCTGCTTTCGCTCGACGAGACCGAGGCCGCGAGCGTGATGAAGCACCTGTCCGCGGACATCGTCGCGGACGTCGCCACTGCCATGACGAAGCTGCCGCCCGACGCGGTCGAGAGCTCGCTGCAGGAGCGCGTGTGGCTCGCGTTGAACGAAGCAGCGACGAAACCCGAGCCGCTGCGCATCCCGGCGCGCAACGAGCTGGGCGATCTGCTCACGCGCGCGCTGGGCAAGGAAGCCGCGGCCGACGTCCTGCGCATGATGGAAGACCGTCGCTTGCAGGAGCGCCCGTTCGCCGACCTCGAGGCCTTCGCGCCCGAAATCGTCGCGCGCGTCCTGCACAGTGAATCTCCCGCGGCCACGGCGCTGGTGCTCGCGCACTTCGAGCCGGCCCTTTCGAGCGCGGTCTTGTCCGGTTTCGAGCCGGCCGCAGCGCTCGAGATCGTGCGCGGGATGGCCGACGTCGTCCCGCCTCCGTTCGCACTGCTGCGCGGCATCGCGGCCGACCTGACCGCGCGCGCCGAGGTGCTGGCCAGCGAGCCGGTCAAGGTCGAGCCGTCGCAACGTTTGCGCACGATCGCCGAGATGCTCGGCCGCGTCACCGGCGGTCTGGACAAGGCCGTGCTCGACAAGCTGCGCGAGTCCAATGCCGGGATGGCCAAGGAAGTCCAGGAGTTCATGTTCACCTGGGACGATCTCGTCAAGGTGGACAAGCGCGGCATGCAGAAGATCCTCGGGGCGATCAACACGACGACGCTGTCGACGGCGATCAAGGGCAGCAGCAAGGCCGTCGAGGAGAACATCCTCGGCAACATGTCCGCGCGCGCGCGCAAGATGGTGCAGGAGGAACGCGAGCTGGCGGGAGCCGTTCCGATGGCCCAGGTCACGGTCGCGCGCAACGAGATCCTGACGGCGGTCCGCGCGCTGATCGAATCCGGCGAGTTCCGTCCTGCCGGCGGGAGTGCGGAAGAACTTGTCAGCTAGCCGCATCGTGCTCACGCGCCGACCTGTCGGCGCGGCGCTCGTCGAGGGCGGTCTCGACGCCTGGCTCGCGCAACGCATCGCGGCCGAGCGCGCGAGCGCGTTCGCGGCGGGTCGCGCCGAAGGCGAACGGCTGGCCATCGCGGGCGGCGCGGGCCGACTCGACACCGCCGTCGAACGCCTGGAGGCGGAGCGGCTGGTCGTTCAGGAAAAGCTGTCGAGCATCGCGGCGGCACTGGGCCTGCAAGTGGCGCGCGCGCTGGCGCGCTCGGAAGTGCGCACGGACCGCCACGACGTCGAGCGGCTCGTGCGCGAAGTGCTCGCTTCCGGAAACGTCGGGCGGGCGCCCTGCCAGGTGCACCTGCACCCCGAGGATGCGGCGCGTCTGGCGGGCACGACCTTCCGCGCGGGCACCGAGATTGTCCCCGATGTCGGCGTATCCAAGGGCGACGTCCAGATCGCCACGCCGCAGGGCCTGCTCGTGCACGAACTCGACGACGCGCTGACCCGGCTCGCGCGCCGCCTCGAGGAGGAACTCGAATGAGCGCCGCGGCGTCGCCGGCCCCGCCGCGACTGCATCCACTGCTGGAGGCCCCGGACCAGTGGCCGCGCCTGTTGCGCGAGTCGGCCGGGCCGCTGTATCGCGGCTGGGTCAGCGGGCTCTCGGGCGTGATCGTCGAGGCCGCGGGCGTGCCGTCGGCGCTTGGCGAAATCGTGCGCATCGACCGCGGCGCGCTCGGGCCGGTGCTGGCCGAGGTGATCGGCTTCCGCGACTCGACGACGCTGCTGATGCCGCACGGGGAACTCGAGGGCATCGCGCCCCGCCAGCGCGTGACCGCGCTGGGACGCCCGTTCTCGATCCGCATCGGCGACGAGATGCTCGGCCGCGCGCTCGACGGCTACGGGCGCGCGCTCGACGGCCCGGCCTTCGAGCACGCGAGCGCGGAACGCGCGGTGCGCGCCGAGGCGCCGCCGGCGCTGTCGCGGACCCCGATCCGCGTGCCGCTGCAGACCGGCGTGCGCGCGATCGACGCGTGCGCAACGATCGGCCGCGGACAACGCATCGGCATCTTCGCCGGCTCGGGCGTCGGCAAGTCCACGCTGCTCGGCCAGATCACGCGCGGCACGGATGCCGACGTCGTGATCGTCGCGCTGATCGGCGAGCGCGGTCGCGAGGTGCGCGGCTTCCTCGAGGAGGTCTTGGCGCCCGAGACGCGCGCGCGCAGCATCGCCGTCGTGGCGACGTCGGATCGCGCTCCGATGGAGCGCTTCATGGCTCCGTTCGTCGCGCTGACCTGCGCCGAACACTGGCGTGATCGAGGCGCCAACGTGCTGCTGGTCATGGACTCGGTGACGCGCTTCGCGCTGGCTGCACGCGAGATCGGATTGGCCGCCGGCGAACCGCCGACCGTGCGCGGGTTCCCCCCCAGTTTCTTCGCGACGATCCCCAAGATCGTGGAGCGCATGGGGTGCGGCGAGAAGGGCAGCATCACCGGGCTCTTGACGGTGCTCGTCGACGGCGACGATCACAACGAGCCGGTCGCCGACACGTTGCGCGGCCTGCTCGACGGGCACCTCGTGCTGTCGCGAGATCTCGCACACCGCGGTCACTATCCGGCGATCGACGTGTTGGCGAGCCTGTCGCGACTGATGCCCGCGGTGGCTGGCACTCGACACGTCGCGCTCGCCCAGCGCCTGCGCGAGGACCTGGCGGCCTGGCGTGAAGGTCGCGACCTCGTCGAGATCGGCGCATACCGCGCCGGCACCAATCCGCGCCTGGATCGCGCGATCGCGCGACTGCCCGCCATCGACGGGTTCCTGCGCCAGACCCAAGCCGAGCGTTGCGCTCTGGCGGACACGCTCCAGCGCCTGGAGCAGATCGCCGGAGAGGCCAAGCCCGCGTGAGTCGCCGCTTTCGCTTCCCCCTCGCGCGCCTGGCGCGCGTGCGCGAGATCGCCGAGCAACGAGCCGGCGCCGCGCTCGCGCAGGCCGAGCGCGAGGCGGCCCAGGCACTGGAGGCTCTCCATGCCGCCGAGCGTGAGCTCGCGGCGGCGCGCGCGCTGCTGCGCGCGATGCTGTCGGCCCCGCACGTGGAGCCGTCGCGCGTCCTGCTCGCCCAGGGCACGCTGTCTGGGCTGAACACGCGCGTGGCCACCCGCCGCACGCAATGGCGCGCGCGACGCGAGGCCGCCGACGCCCTGGCGATGCAGTGGCGGCAATGCCGGCAGGATTGCCAGTCGCTGGAACGGCTCGAGGAGCGCTCGCTCGCGCGATTCCGCGCCGAGGAGGCCGTGTTGGACGCGCGCGCAATGGACGAGATCGCCTTGCAGCGATCGGCGGCTCGGGCACGGGGCTTCAGGTCGGAAGGAATTTCTGCCGATAGACCGACGGCGTCATGAATCCGAAGCTCAAGCAGGGAGTGATGTTCGGCGGAATCGGCGTCGGCGCGCTGACCGTCTTCTTCGCGGCTTACCTCGGGTTCTGCGTGATGCTCGGCGTTCCGCCCAAGAAGATCGCGCTGATCGGGCCCTACATCGCCTCGCACAAGAAGACGGATCTGGAACAAGCAAGCGCTTCGGGCTCACCGGAGTCGAAGGCCGCGACTCCGCGCACCGAGACCGAGGTCGCGACGGGCCCGACGGTTCCCGCGCCGCAACCAGTCGTCGCGCCTCAGCCACAGGCGGCCCCGCGCCAGCCGGCTCGGGCCAGCCTCGGCGTGCTCTCGGCCTTCTCGCTCGAATCGCCACTCTCGGCCAGCCAGCTTGCGCAGCTGGTCGACGATCTGCGCACCGCGCGAGCCGCGCTGCAAGCGGAAGAAAAGGCGCTGGCCGCTCGGCAGCACGAGGCGGATGCGCGCGTGCTGCTGCTCGCCGAGCGCGAACGCCAGATCGAAGAGCGCATGACGGATCTGGACGAGATCAAGTCGGAGTTGTTGGCTCGCGAGTTGGAAGTGCGCCGTCTGGAGAGCGAATTGGCCGCCCGGCAGTCGGCCCCCGTCGATGCCTTGCCGCCGGGCTCGGATCCGGAAGCGCTCGCCGCGCTGGCGGGCCTGTTCCAGACCGGCAAGCCCGACGAGCTGTCCAAGCGCCTGGTGCAACTCAGCCCGGCGGAGGCCGCGCCCGTGCTGCGCGCGCTCTCCGACGAGCGGGCCGCCCAGATCCTCAACGCGCTGCCGACCGAGAAGTGGAAGGCCTACGCCACGGCCTACGGGAAGGCCCCCAAGCCCGCCCCCGGGGCCCAGTAGTACGGCTCGGGGCACGCCTGCGGCCCGGTCAAGGCCGGGCCCGTTCCTGTCGATAGTCGGAAGCGATGGCCGACGAGAAGGAAAAGAAGGAAGCCGAAGCTCCCAAGCCCGAAGGCGCGCCCAAGAAGAGCAAGCTGCCCATGCTGCTCGGAGGCGGGGTCGGGGCGCTCCTGCTGTGCGCCTATCTGTTCGCGACGATGGCGGTCCCGAAGGCGGCGGTCGTGCCCAAGCTGCAAGGGCCGTTCGTCTGCAAGCTCTCCAACAGCGAGCTGACCGTCAACCTCGCGGGCGAGAACAGCAAGCGCTATCTCGTGATGGACCTCACGGGTGAGTACGTCGCTTACGGCGAAGCCTTCGTGCAGACGCGCACGGGCGCCGGCGGCAAGCCGGGGTCGGAAGACTCGCAGTACCTGGCAATGCTGATGGACCGCCTGCTCAGCATCGCCTCGACGCGCACGCGCGAGGAAGTCATCGATCCGGTGATGATCGACGCTCTGCTCGAGCAGATCCGGCAGGAGATCGAGCCCGTGCTCTTCCCGATCCTGATCGGTGACGTCCCCACCGCCACCGCGGCCGACGCCGAGTCGGGGCTGAAGGCCGGAGAGTCGATCCACCGCGCGACGATGCGCGGGCTGCTGCACGACCACCACCTCACGATCAGTGCGATCGAGAAGACCATCCGCCTCGACAACGGCCCGGTCCTCCGGTTCGAGGGTGACGAGCGCGACCTCGAGCTGGTCGACCCGCACGGCAAGACCCTGTACATCGACGTCACCGGCTTGCACGAGGATTTCGAGGGCGAAGTTCCGGTCGGAGTCGCGGGCCGCCTGCGTCGCTTGCTGCGCCAGCGCTTCATGATCCAGTAGCCGCCCGCAGATCCAGAAGCTCACCGTGACCGACAACGTCACTCCCGAGGAGAAGCGCGCGCTACTCGAGCACGCCGTGCCCGAGGCGGCCGAAGCGGCGGTCGCGCCCGCGGTCCTGCAGCGCGACTTCTCCGAACCGCGACGCTACTCGACCGACGAGCTGCGCGACCTGACCGCGGCGATCGAACGAGCGCTGCCGCGCCTGCAACAAGGCGCGCGCCAGGTGCTGGGCTCGGACATCCTGGTGCGCCTGACGTCGCTCACCGAGGCCTCGGCGGACCGTCTGGTCGAGAGTTGGAAGGCACCCTACGCCTTGCTGCGCTTTCGCTCGCGCGGCCAGGTGTGCTGGTTCTCGATGGACCCGTCCGACGCGCGCGCCGAGCTCGAGCGCCTGCTGGGCTCTCGCCCGACACGCGAGGCTCGCGCACTAAGCGGCGTCGAGCGGCACCTGTTGATCCTCGTCGCGCGCGTGCTGTTCGAACCGCTGTCGGAGCAGCTCGGCTTCCAGATGGACGACGTGCGCGCGGTGGTCGAGCCCGACGACATCGGCAACTGGCGCCTCGGCGAGGGAGCGCCCGACCCGCACCGGCTCACGGTCGAACTGTCGATCGAGCGCGGCACCGAGCGCTCGCTGCTGCGCGTGCACGTGCCGCCGCCGGCGCGCACCCGCAAGTCCGCGGCCGAGCCGCCTCCGAGCCTGGTCCCCCACATCCAGGGCGTCGATCTGGAACTCGCCGCGCGGCTCGGCGCGCTGGAGATCCCGGTGCAGGACCTGCTCGGTCTCGATGTCGGCGACGTGCTGCCGCTCGATGCGGAAATCGGGTCCGAGCTGCGCCTCTACGTGAACGAACGCCCGTGGGCCAGTGCCGTGCTCGGCGCGCGCGGCCCGCGCCTCGCCGTCGCGCTGCGCGACGTGATTCAAGCCACGCCCTAGGACGGA
>VGZE01000025.1 GCA_016872755.1 Planctomycetota bacterium | reverse complement strand
CGGCGCTTTGCGGTTCGTGCGCCCCCGCGACCACGCGCGGCGGCCATGCGCTCGCGCCGGAGATCGCGGCCACGACCTCGGTCAGGCTCGCGAAAGCATGCGCCGCGACGCCGCGTTCGTAGGCGGCCTCGCGCGCGGTCGCCTCGGGTGCGCACACGCGCGCGAGGCCCGCGCGCCGCGCGACCTCGGCCGCCGCTAGCCCGCCGGCGACCGGGTGCAAGCGTCCGTCCAGGCCGAGCTCGCCGACGAACAGTGTTCCCGCCAGCCAGCGCGGATCGAGGTGCCCGACCGCCGCGGCCGCGCCGAGTGCCAAGGCCAGGTCGAGCGCCTCGCCGCTCTTGCGCCGGCCAGCGGGCACCAGGTGCAGTTGCAGCACGCCCGAAGGGATGTCGTAGCCCGCCTCGCCCAGCGCCGCCGCCAGCCGCCCGCGGCTCTCGCGCAGCACCGGATCGGGCAGGCCGGTCAGCGCGATCTCCGCGCGCTCGCGATCCAGCGCTTCGAAACGCGCCTCGATTGTGACCAGCTCGGCGCCGACTCCGGCCAGGCAGGCCCCATGGACGCGGATCGTGGACATTCCGATCCCTGGATGCTCGGAACGAGCCGCGGTGGCGGGTGGAGTTCCGGAATCGCAGCGGCGGCAATCCGACCGGAGCCCGGCGGCGTAGATGCGGCCAGCATGCCCCTGCTCGAGCCGCTGCCGGGTCCGATCTTCGCGACCGGCGCGACTGGTTATCTCGGACGCGCGCTGCTGCCCGAGCTCGTCGCGCGCGGGCACCGCGTGCGGGCGCTGGCACGCGCGACCTCGCTCGCGCGCCTGCCGGCCGGTTGCACTCCGGTCGTGGGCGACGTCCTCGATCCGGGCGCCTGGCGCACGGCGCTGGCCGATGCTCGCACGCTGGTGCACCTGGTCGGCGTGCGCCGCCCCGCGCCCTGGATGAGGCGCCAGTTCCAAGCCGTCGACCTCGCCTCCGTGCGCGCGATGCTCGAGGCGGTGCGCGGTAGCTCGATCGAGCACGTCGTGTACCTGTCGGTCGCGCAGCCAGCCCCGGTGATGCACGCCTATGTCGCCGCGCGGCGCGAGGCCGAGATCCTGATCCGCGCGAGCGGCTGCGCCACGACGATCGTGCGGCCCTGGTACGTGCTCGGTCCCGGCCATCGCTGGCCGCACCTGTTGCAGCCGCTGTACGCGCTGGCGGAGGCGCTTCCGGCGACGCGCGACACGGCGCGGCGCATCGGGCTCCTGCAGTTGCCGGAGATCGTGTCGGCGCTGGCGTGGTCGATCGAGCACGCGCCTTCGGGAGTGCGCGTGCTGGACGTGCCGCGCATCCGCGTCCTTGCGCGAGCCTGAGTGCGTCGCGGGGTACGTCGCGGGCCGCGCATGGCTTACGATACGCGTCCGATGTCGCACTACTACGATTCCCACGACCTGGCGAAGTTCGGTTCGATCGGCGAGCACGCGCCGCAGCTCGCGCGGAAGTTCTTCGACTGGTACGGCGCCGTGTTCGCCGATGGCGCGCTCTCGGCGCGCGAGAAGAGCCTGATCGCGTTGGGCGTCGCGCACGCGGTGCAGTGTCCGTACTGCATCGACGCCTACACGCAGGACGCGCTCTCGAAGGGCTGCGACGTCGAGCAGTTGACCGAGGCCGTGCACGTGGCCGCGGCGATTCGCGGCGGGGCCTCCATGGTCCACGGCGTGCAGATGCGCAACAAGGCCGCGGAGATCGGGATGTGAACGCCGACGGCACCGCCACGCCGAGCCTGCCCGTGATCGCGCTGCAGCCGACGCTGCTGCGGCGCGGCTCGCCGCTGGCCTCGGCGGCCGAGCAGCGCCGGCACCTGGAGCGCGTCGCGCTGGTCGATCCGCTCGGCGGGCGCTTCGACAAGCACGTCGGGCACGCCGGCACGGAGGCGCTCGTCGCCAGCCGCGTCGAGGTCCTGCAACTCAATGTCGGCAAGGTCTGCAACCAGACCTGCGCGCACTGCCACGTCGATGCCGGCCCCGAGCGCCGCGAGTCGATGAGCGATGCGACGCTGCGCGCGGCGCTCGCCGTGCTCGGCGCGAGTGCGATCCCGACGCTCGATGTCACCGGCGGCGCGCCCGAGCTGCATCCGCGGCTGCGCTGGCTCGTGGAGTCGGCGCGCGCGCTGGGGCGACACGTGATGGTGCGTTGCAACCTGACCGTGCTGACCGGTTCGAACGAGGCGCTGGCGACGCTGCCCGAGTTCTTCGCGGAGCAAGGCGTCGAGGTGGTCGCGTCGCTGCCGCACTATCGCAAGCTGTCCACGGATCGGCAGCGCGGGGAGGGAGTGCACGAGCGCTCGATCGGAGCGCTGCGGCGCCTCAACGAACTCGGCTACGGCGCGGGTGGCGGACTGCGCCTGGTGCTCGTGACCAACCCGGTCGGTGCGTTCCTGCCGGCCGGGCAGGCCTCGCTCGAGGCGGAGTGGAAGCGCGAGCTCGCGCGCCTGTACGGCATCCGCTTCGATGCTCTCTACGCGCTGGCGAACATGCCGATCAGCCGTTACCTCGAGTGGCTCGAGACCAGCGGCAACCTGCAGGCCTACCTGCAGAAGCTCGTCGAGTCGTTCAATCCGGCGGCGCTGAACGGGCTGATGTGTCGCACGACGCTATCGGTGGGCTGGGACGGCGCGCTGTACGACTGCGACTTCAATCAGATGCTCGAGCTCGGCCTCGCCGCGGGCCTGCCGCGCACGATCGAGGAACTCGCCGCTCATCCCGACGCTCTCGCGCGGCTCGCCGCGCGCAGCATCGCGACCGGCCGGCACTGCTTCGGCTGCACGGCCGGAGCGGGCTCCTCCTGCGGCGGCGCCCTGACCTAGCCGCTCGCCTGCCTAGCTGCTGGACTCGCCGCGCGACACGACCACCGCCGCGGCCAGGTCGCCGCTGACGTTGACCACCGTGCGGCACATGTCGAGGAAGCGGTCGACGCCCAGCACGAGGCCCAGCCCCTCGATCGGCACGCCGATCATGCCGAGCATCGCCGCGATGACGGGGATCGAGCCCGACGGAACGCCGGCCGTGCCGATGCCGGCCAGGATGCAGATGCCGAGCACCGCCGCCTGATGCTCGACGGAGAGCTCGATGCCGTAGAACTGCGCGAGGAACAGCACGGTCACGCCCTCGAACAGCGCGGTGCCGTTCTGATTGGCCGTCGCGCCGATCGTCAGCACGAAGCGGCTGATCTGCGGCGGCAGCTTCAGCCGCTCCTCGGCCACCTGCAGTGCGGTCGGCAGCGTCGCGTTGCTCGACGAGGTCGAGAAGGCGGTCAGCATCGCCGGCTGGATCGCCTTGAAGAACGCGAGCGGGCTCATGCGCCCGAGCAGCTTGACGGACAGCGCGTACACGACGAACTGGTGCAGGAGCAGCGCGAGCAGCACGACCAGCACGTAGCGACCGAGCTGCACGAGGATCTCGTAGCCGAGCTGCGCGGTCAGCGTGAACAACAGCGCCGCGACGCCGATCGGCGCGAAGCCGATCACGATCTGGATCAGGCGCAGGCCGACGTCGAACACGCCCTGCAGCGCCGCTTCGAACTTGCGCGCGCCCTCGGTGCGCGTCAGCAACAGCCCGACGCCGAGCATCGCGGAGAAGAACATCAGTCCCAGCATGTCGCCGCTGGCGGCGGACCGGATCGGGTTGTCGGGCACGATCTGCACCAACAGGTCGATGCCGGTCTTGGGGGCCGGAGCGCTGGTGATCGAGGCCGCTCGCGAGCCGGCGCCCTCGAGCAGGCGCAGCCGAGTCTCCTCGTCCATGCCGGCGCCGGGCTGCAGCCACGTGACCAGTCCGACGCCGATCGCGACGGCGATCATCGACACGCACACCGTGTAGGCGAGCGTCTTCAGGCCGATCCGACCGAGGCTCTTCAGGTCGCCGAGACCGGCGACGCCCAGCGCGAGCGCCGACACGATCAGCGGCACGACCAGCATCAACAGGAGCCGCATGAAGATCTGGCCGGCCGGCTGCGCGACGTACTTGACGAACCCCGCCAGTTGCTCGCTGTCGGCCCACAGGAAATGGGCGGCGATGCCGGCGCTGACGCCGACGGCGGCGCCGAGCGCGACGCGCGTGTGCAACGGGATGTGCATCGCGCGAGCCTAGCAGCCGGCGCCGCATGCTAGAAAGAGAAGATGATCCGCCTGTCGTGGTTGCTCCTGCTCGCCCTGAGCCTGCTCGCCTGCCGAGCGAGCCCGGAAGCGTCGCGCGATGCTCCCATTTCCCAGCCCCCGCGCCGCGGCACCGAGATCTCGATCTGCGGCCGGCTCTTCGACATCGGGACGCAGGTAGTGCTGTGGCACGACGAGGGCGGCTACAGCGCGTATCACGCCGCGCCGTTCTTCGGCACGACCGGCAAGGGCGGGCTGCGCTACCGGCCCGGCCGCGCCGATCCGGCCGCCCTGCCCTACCGCGAGCGCGAGCCTGGGCCGATGACGCTGGAGCTCGTCCAGGCGCGCGTCGACCAGTTCGTGCTGCACTTCGACGTGTGCGGCACGAGTCGCGAGTGCTTTCGCATCCTGCAGGACGCGCGCAACCTGTCGGTGCATTTCCTGCTCGACGCCGACGGCACGATCTACCAGACGCTCGACCTCGCCGACACCGCCTGGCACGCGCGCCAGGCCAATCCGCGCTCGGTCGGCGTCGAGATCGCGCAGATCGGCTGTTATCGAGTCGGCAAGAGCGCGATTCTCGACGAGTGGTACCCGCGGGACGAGCAGGGGCCGTACTTGCGGCTGCCCGAGCGGCTCGCGAAGTACCCGTTCCGCGACCCGACCTACGTCGCGCGGCCGGAGCGGCCGGAGCGGATCCGCGGCGCGATCCACGGCGCCGAGTACGAACAGCACGACTACACGGCGCGGCAGAACGAGGCGCTGGCCAAGTTAGTGGGCGGCGTCGCGCGCGCGCTGCCGCGGATCCGGCTCGACTATCCGCGCGGCGCGGACGGGGCCGTGCTCGACGGCGTGCTGAGCGACGCGGAGTTCCGCGGCTTCAGCGGCGTGCTCGGCCACTGGCACGTCACCGAGCAGAAGGTCGATCCCGGACCCGCGCTCGATTTCGAGCGGCTGATCCAGCGCGCGCAGGCCGCGCGCTAGCGACGTTCAGACGCCTGCCTGCCGCAGGTGGTGCTCGAAGTGCTCGATGTAGTCGCGCATGAACCACTCGAGCGTCGCGGGCGCCTCGCGCGGCCACGGGCGGAACGCGATCTCGCCCAGATTGTGCGGGAAACGCGGCAGCGCGAGCCGTTCCGGCGGCGTGTTGCGCATCAGCCGCGCGTCAGCGCGCGCCGCAACATTCCGCCGGCTCGCTCGAGCCGCGCGCGCGCCTCGGCGAGTTCGCAGCCGTGCGCATGCATGACCGCGGCGAGCTTGACGCTGCCGTCGGCGCGCTCGAGCAGCGCGGCGGCCGGCTCGCGCGCCAGCCCGGTCAGCCGGGCCACGAGCGAGATCCCGCGCTGCACGAGCTTCGCATTGCCGCGCGTGTTCACGTCGACCATCAGATTGCCGTGCACCTTGCCCAGGCGCGCCATCACCAGCGTCGACAACGCGTTCAACACGAGCTTGGTCGCAGTCCCGGCCTTCAGGCGCGTGCTGCCGGCGAGCACCTCGGGCCCCGTGACGACGCGGATCGAGATGTCCGCCGCATCGGGAGCCAGCTCGAACGGCACGCAGGCCAGGAAGATCGATGCCGCGCCGGTCGCGCGCGCGGCCTCGATCGCGCCGTGCGCGAACGGCGTCGTGCCGCCGGCGGCGATGGCCAGCACGACGTCGCGCGCGCTCATCCCGCGCTCGGCGAGCATGCGGCCGGCGAGCTCGCGCGAATCCTCGGCGCCCTCGACCGCGCGCAGCAGCGCGGGCTCGCCGCCGGCGATCAGTCCCTGCACGAGCGCCGGATCGCTCTGGAAGGTCGGCGGCAGCTCGGCCGCGTCGAGCACGCCGAGGCGTCCGCTCGTGCCCGCGCCGCAGTAGTAGAGTCGGCCGCCCTTGGCCAAGCGCTCGGCGACGAGGTCGACCGCGGCAGCGATCGATGCGTGCGCCGCGGCAACCGCCTCGACGGCGCGGCGGTCCTCGGCGGCGAACACGGCGAGCGCCGTGCGCGTGTCGAGCTCGTCGAGCCGCTCGGAGGCTGGATTGGCCTGCTCGGTCGGCAGGTGATCGCGCGGGCCGGCGGTGGGGGAGCGCTGCACGAGCGGTAGTGTGCTGCCTCGGGCTCAGGCTGGCCAGAGCGGGCGCGGGTTCGAGTAAGCTCGTCCCGTTCGTGCCCCTCGACCTGCCGTACCTGACGCCGGAAGTGCCGGCCGTGCCGTTCGCGATCAAGGAGCGGCCGGAGGACTTCGTGGTGGAGGAGTTGCCGCTGTACGAGCCCGCCGGCAGCGGCGAGCACGTGTTCATCGGCATCGAGAAGCGCGAGATGGGCACGCTGGAGGCGCTGGGCGTGCTGGCCGCGAAGTTCGGCCTCAGCTCGCGCGAGCTCGGCTCGGCCGGCCTCAAGGACTCGCGCGGGGTCACGCGGCAGACCTTGTCGGTACCGCGCGTCGAACCGGAGCGCTTGCTCGAGGTGCAGGGTCCGCGCCTGCGCGTGCTGTGGGCGAAGCGCCACACCGGCAAGCTGCGCGTCGGCCACCTGGCCGGCAATCGCTTCGACCTGCGGTTGCGCAACCTGCCGCGCGGGCGCTACGACGATCTGGTCCGCGTGCTCGACGTGCTGCGCGCGCGCGGCGTGCCGAACTATTTCGGCGAGCAGCGCTTCGGCGCGCGGGGCGACTCGTGGAGCGTCGGGCGCGACCTCCTGCGTGGAGCATACGAGAACGCCTTCGCGCAGTTCTGCGGGCGGCCGACCGAGCAGGACCACGGGCGCGTGCTCGAAGCGCGGCGGTTGTACGACGAGGGCAACTTCAAGGCGGCGGCGAGGGCGTGGCCGCGCGGTTTCCGCGAGCAGATCCGCCTGTGCGAGGCGATGGCGAAGAACAAGGGACGCGCGCAGTACGCGGCGCGCGCGCTGAACCTGCGCCTGGGGCGCTTCTACGTGTCGGCGTGGCAGTCGCGGCTGTTCAACACGGTGCTCGCCGCGCGCCTGGAATCGTTCGACCGGCTGCTCGACGGCGACCTCGCCTGGAAGCACGACAACGGCGCGGTGTTCCTCGTCGGCGACGCCGCGCGCGAGGCGGCGCGCGCCGCGGCCGGCGAGCTCTCTCCGACCGGCCCGCTGTTCGGCGAGCGGATGAGCGAACCGCGCGGCCGCCCGGCGGAGTTCGAGGCGCAGGCGCTCGCGAGCTGCGGCGCGACGCGCGAGGAGTTCGAGCGCGAGGGCTGGTTCCGCCCGAGCGGCGGGCGGCGCCCGCTGCGCTTCCCGCTCGCCGGCCATGCGGTGAGCTGGGAGAGCGACGAGGCCGGAGCGCATGCGCGCGTGCGCTTCACGCTGCCGAAGGGCTGCTACGCGACAGTCGTGCTGCGCGAGGTCGGCAAGCAGGCGATGGTGCACACCGGGATCGCGCCGGCGGCGGCGGACGAGCCCGAAGTGGAGGATTGAGCAATCGCTACTTGGCCGGCAGCGCGCCGCGCGCCGCCGCCGCCAGTCGCCGCGCCCGCTCGGCCGCCTGCGTGCCCGGATGAGCGGCGGCGAGCTCGTCGAGCGCCTTCGGCAGCGCCTTGTCGACCTTCTCGTACAGCTTCTTCTCCAGCACTGCGAGCTTCTTGAAAGCCGCTCGTTCCTTCTGCACCGGCGCGGCGTCCGCGCGGCGGCCGATCTCTTCCAGCCGCGGCTTCCAGACGGCATCGCCCTTCAGGCCCTCGTTCAAGCGCGCGAGGATCCGATCGACGCGATCGATGCGCCCGAGTTCGAGCGCGCGATCGGCGAGTTCGAGGTCGAGGTCGAGCTCGGCCTTGTAGCGCGTGAGCAGGGTCTTGGCGGTCTCGCCGTGCTTCGCGTCCTTCTCGAGTTCGCGCAACGTCGCGAACGAGGCCGCGTACTCGTGCTTGCCATGCGCCTCACAGGCCTTCCTCAGCTTGCTCGGAGCGCCATCGGGCAGTGCGGCCGCGGCGACCTGGTAGCCGGCGAGGCGTCCGTAGATCCCGTCCCGGACATCGGCCGGCGCTCCGAAGGTCTCCAGCTTGCCGTCGGGGCCGAGCAGCGCGAGGGAGTTCGGTGCGCCGCCGTCCAGCACGAACGGCACCTCGTACAGCCAGATCACGTCGGCGCCGAGCAGCTTCCGCGCGACGAGCAGCTCGTCGAGCTCGCCGGGATCCGCTTCGCCGAAGCGCACCCCGATCACGTGCGCGCTGCCGCTCCAGGTCTGGGCCAGCTGAACGAGCTTCGGCAGGTCCGTATCGACGACCGCGGTCTGGTCGGGACTCCAGAATTGCACGACCACCGGTCGGCCGCGCAGGTCCGCCAGCCCGCGGTACTCCGGCGCGTTCCAGGCCGGGACCTGGAACGTGTAGTCGACCGTGTCGCCGACCTTGACGCGCGGGGGGCCCTTCTTCTTCTGCGCGGACAAGAGGGGCACGCACAGCGACAGGCACAGCACGACGAGCAGCAGGCGAATGGACATGCCGGACTCCGGGAAGGATGCCGCGATCCTAACCCGGCGCGGCACAATGACGGCCATGCGCCGCCCGCTGTCCCGCGTTCTCGTGCTACTCTCGCTCTCCGGGGTCCCGCTCCTGCACGCTGGAGATCGAATCACCGGCAAGCCCTTCGCCACGCGCTCGGAAGTGCTCGCGAAGAACGGCATGGTCGCGACCTCCCAACCGCTGGCGACCACGGCCGCGCTGGAGATCCTGCGCGCGGGCGGCTCGGCCGTCGACGCGGCGATCGCGGCGAACGCGGTGCAGTGCCTGACCGAGCCGGTCGGCTGCGGGCTCGGCGGCGATCTCTTCGCGCTGGTCTGGGAGTCGAAGACCAGGCGTCTGCACGGGCTCAACGCGAGCGGGCGCTCGCCGCGCGGCCTGACCCTCGACAAGTTGCGCGAGCTCGGCGTGAAGAAGATCCCCGCGCTCGGCCCGCTGCCGGTCAGCGTGCCGGGCTGTGTCGACGGCTGGTTCGAGCTGCACGCGCGCTTCGGCAAGCTGCCGATGTCGGCCGTGCTCGCACCGGCCATCCGCTACGCGCGTGAGGGCTTCCCCGTGGCCGAGCTGGTCGCGCACTACTGGGCGCTCTCGGTGCCGCGCCTGAAGCAGTTCCCGGGCTTCCTCGAGCAGTTCACGCTCGACGGCCGCGCGCCGGAGAAGGGCGAACTCTTCGCGAACCCGAACCTCGCGCGCACGCTCGAGCTGCTCGCGGCGAAGGGCCGCGACGAGTTCTACCGGGGGTCGATCGCGCGCGAGATCGACGCGTACATGAAGGCCAACGGCGGCTACCTCGCCTACGAAGACCTCGCCGAGCATCGCTCGGAGTGGGTCGAACCGATCTCGGTCGACTACCGCGGCTACCGCGTGTGGGAGCTGCCGCCGAACGGGCAGGGGATCACCGCGCTCGAGATGTTGAACATCCTCGAGGGCTACGACCTGTCGAAGCTGGGCTTCGGCAGCGCCGAGCACCTGCACCTCCTGACCGAGGCGAAGAAGCTCGCCTTCGAGGACCGCGCGCGCTTCATCGCCGACCCGGACTTCGCGAAGCTGCCCGTCGCGGGCCTCTTGTCGGACGAGTACGCGGCGACGCAGCGCGCGCGCATCGACCGGTCCAAGGCCGCCGCGAGCTACGCGCCCGGCAATCCCGCGCTCGACGAAGGCGACACGATCTACCTGTGCGCGGCGGACGCGGACGGCAACATGGTCTCGCTGATCCAGTCGAATTACCGCGGCATGGGCAGCGGCATGACACCCGGCGCGCTCGGTTTCATCCTGCAGGACCGCGGCGAGATGTTCGATCTCGATCCCGCTTCGGCGAACGTGTACGCGCCCGGGAAGCGACCGTTCCACACGATCATCCCGGCCTTCGTCACGCGCGACGGCGAGCCGTTCCTGTGCTTCGGCGTGATGGGCGGCGCGACGCAGCCGCAGGGGCACGTGCAGATCCTGCTCAACCTGATCGACTTCGGCATGAACTTCCAGGAAGCCGGCGATGCGCCGCGCATGGTGCACAACGGCTCGAGCGAGCCGACCGGCGAACGCATGAGCAATGGCGGCAAGTTGTGCCTCGAGAGCGGGTTCGACCCGGCGGTGGTCAAGGAGCTCGAGCGGCGCGGACACGTGCTCGGCAAGGCGGTCGGCGATTTCGGCGGCTACCAGGGGATCGGTTTCGATCCGAAGACGCGCGTCTATTTCGGCGCGTCGGAGTCGCGCAAGGACGGTATGGCGGCGGGGTACTGAGCCTCGGGGTCGCGCATGGATTCGGATCTGCTCGAGCGGCGGCTCGCGCCGCTGCGCCCGTGGCTGGCGCGCGCGGGGTGGATCGGCGCCGCGATCCTGGTCGGCTGGTCGCTGGTCGGCTGGAGCGCGCGCTGGTGGTGGCTCGGTGAGATCTGCGTGAACTTCACGTTCCAGCTCGCTTGCGGCGGCCTCGCCGCGGCCTTGCTGTTGTGGCTGGGCGGAAGCACGCGCGCCGCGTTGGCGTGCGCGGCGCTGTGCGCGTGGCACTTGTGGCCGGTCGGCAGGCTGTACCTGCCTCCACCGCCGCTCTCGGCCGAGGTCGGCGCGACCCTGCGCGTGGCCCAGGCGAACCTGCTCTACCACAACACCGACACGTCGCGCCTGCTGCCCTGGGTCGAGCGCGACGATCCCGATCTGCTGGTGCTGCTGGAGTTCTCGCCGCGCTGGCGCGAGCAGGTGCAACGGGAGCTGGAGGCGCGCTATCCGCACCGACTGGTCACGCCGGATTTCGCGGATCCGTGGTCGCCTGCCGTGTACGCGCTCGCCTTGTACTCGAAGCTGCCGTTGGCGCGCGCCGAGGCCGTGCGGATCGACGCGCGGGCGCAGGAGTTCCTGGACGTCGAGCTCGCGCACGTCGACGGTCCGCTGCGCGTGCTGGTGTTGCACCCGAATCGTCCCGGCGTCGCCGCGCGTACCGCGATGCGCAACGCCGTGCTCGCCGCGGCCGCTGAGCGCGGACCCTTCGGGCCGCGCACGCTGGTGCTGGCCGACATGAACGCGACGCTGTGGTCGCCCGCCTACGGCGATTTCATCGAGCGGAGCGGGCTGTGCTCCGCGCGAGCCGGTTTCGGACGCCTCGCGACCTGGCGTTCGGATCGCTACCTGGAGGGGCTGTGGCTCGATCTCGACCACGTGCTGGTCGGAGCCGGCATCGAGGTGCAGGGGCTGTGGCGCGGGCCCGCGCTCGGCAGCGACCACCTTCCGCTCGTGGCCCGGCTCGCGCTGCTCAGACCGCCGCGCGAACCGTGAGCGCGTCGGACTCGCTCAGAACACGACGAAGCCGTTGACGACCTGCGTGGAGAGCAGCGGCAATGTGCCGTTGCGCAGCACAGCGCCCTGGAAGAACAGGTTCGACCCCGCCAGCGTCGCGTCGAGCGGCAGGACCTGCGAGGTCCAGGCCGATGCGCCGAGCACCTTGGCGTGCACGATGTACAGGTTGCTGAGCTGATTGCCGATGCCGAGCGACACGACGCCGGGGATTTCCGTGGGCAATCCCGAAAACGAACCGACCAGGTAGGCGAGATCGCCCGCCGCGCCGCCCAGCGTGTACTGGGGGTCCATCGAGGACAGCCACAGGTGGAGGTCCGGGTTCACGAACGTGAAACCGAGCACGGGCTGCGCGCTCGGAATCACCCAGATCTGGGCGAGCTGCGTGCCCCAGTCACTGATCAGCTCGAGATCGACCGGGCCGGTCTTCGAGACCAGCGGCATCGCGAACGATAGCGACGTGTCGGTCGCCGGCTGCCACGCACTCGTCGGCAGCGCGACGCCGTCGACGCGCACCTCCTCCAGCTCGTCGAAATGGCAGCCGCTGACCGTCACGACCTGCGGCGTCGGCGAGTAGGGCGCGACGAAGAACGGCGTGACGAACGACAGCGACGGCCACGGACAGGCGCAGCCCGTGCAGGAGTACGGTGGCAGACAGCTCGCTTCGGCCTCCTGCCGGATGATCTGCGCCGTGGTCGGGTGGAACCAGGTCGTGATGTTCGCCATGCCGGCGCCACAAGTGTGGCAGTAGCTCATGATCGTGCCCTGATCGCTGCAGGCGACCTGCGTGACGCACGGCCCGCTCGAGCACGAATCGACCGCCGGACAGTAGTCGTGCGTGTGCCACGAACCGAACTGGTGCCCGAGCTCGTGGGCCAGCACGAAGAAGTCCCAGGTCAGCCAGCTCGGATTGACGGGGAACGGAGTGCTGCCCGTGATGCCGGTCGACACGCCGAAACCCCACCAAGTGTTGCACAGCACGTCGACGTAGGCGACGCCGCCGAAATACAGGCCGCCGGAGATGAAATGTCCGAGGTGCGCGCCGCCGGGGATCTGGTTCTGCCATGCCGTGGTGAACTCGCCGAGCATGTCGCCGCCCGTATCGGGCACGCTCCAGGGATCGGAGCTGGTCGAGTACAAGCCGAGATAGCTGAGTTCCAACACGATCTGCGACTGCGCCCACAGCCGACTCGACACCGCGCTGGTCAGGCTGCGCGCGTAGTCCTCGGCGGCGCCGAGATCGTTGAAGTGCTGGAAGTACTGATAGTCGGTCTCGAGCGCGAGCTTGCAGACGAGCGGGCCCGTCGCGAAGAGCGCGCCCCCGCCGGGCGCGCTCGCGCTGGGGGAGGCGCTGGGTGCGGGCAGCGCGGGCGATGTCGGGGGCGCAGGCGTCGCGCAGCTCCACGGCGCGCCAACGAGCCGGCCCGCCGACGAGTTTCCGTCCAGCGCCAGCGCGCGCCAGTCGCTCCACGAGCCGTCGGGTCCCGGCCGCGTGTCGAGCTCGATGCGCCCGCCCGCGCGCTCGATCCAACCGCGCAGCCCCGATTCGCTCAGCGCGAGGAAGAGGTTCGAGTCCTGCTCGCCGGCCACGCGACCGACGAATGCGCTGAAGCGCCGCTCGCTCGCGCGCGCAGCGGCGCCGTCCAGCGCCACGAGCGGCGCCTGCGCGGGCTCCGGCAGCCGGAGCAGATCGAGCTCGAGCTGCACGAGGCCAGCGGAGGTCGGCAGCAGGCAGCCGGTCAGCGTGGCGCGCTCGAGCTCGTGCAAGGCCTCGAGACGCTGCGGCGCCTGCGCGTACTCGACGCCGCCGTCGGCAACCAGCACCTGCGCGTCGAGCGGCCACTCGAGGCGCGCGGCTGGGACTTGGGTGAGGAGGCCGGTGGCCAGCAGGATCAGTGCGTGCATGCGCTGAATTCTACGCGCTGCGGCCGCTGTTCACTCGTCGCTCGCGCGCCCTGACGGTGGAGGTTCCTGGCCGTGAGCACAGGAGCGACTCCACGCGGCCCCGAGCCGCTTTCACCCGGCAGCCACGACGGGTCCGCGCGTCACCGCGCTTTCCGGCAATCAGTGGTATAAGGACAGGCATCGGTAGGGAAGGGTCCGTACATGCCGATGCCCGCCAACCCGAACGAACACGATGACCTGCTGAGCGCCTATCGACGCGTGTTGCAGGAGTTGGCTCGTGGAGCGCCGCTCGCCGCCGTGCTGAAGCGGCTGACCGAGGAAGGGGAAGCCAGCGTGCCCGGCATGCGCTGCTCGGTGCTGCTGCTGCGGGAAGGCAATCTGTACGAGGGGGCCGCGCCGAGCATGCCGGAGTTCTTTCGCGCCGCGGTCGAGGGTCTGCCGATCGGGCCGCAGATCGGGAGCTGCGGTGCTGCGGCACACAGTGGACGGCGCGTCGTCGCGCGCGACGTCGAGGTGCATCCGAACTGGGCGGACTTCCTCGACCTCGCTCGCGCCGCGCAGATCCGATCGAGCTGGTCCGAGCCGATCAAGGCCACCGACGGTTCGATTCTCGGCACGTTCGCGATGTACTACGGCGAACCACGCGAGCCGGACGCGTTCGAACTCGAGGCCATCGGCACCTTCGCGCAGATCGCCGCGATCGCGATCGAGTCCGATCTGACGAGTGCGCGGAGGCGCGAGACCGAGCAGCGCTTCCGGCAACTGGCCGAGGCGATCCGCGAGGTCTTCTGGTTGACCGAGCGTCGCGGTGCGAATGACACGCTGCTGTACGTCAGCCCGGCCATCGAGACGGTGTTCGGTTGCCCGCGCGAGAATCTGTGCGTGGACCCGCACGCCTGGTCCAAGGACATCCACCCTGCCGACCGCGCGGCGGTACTGGCCCAGCTCGGGGCCGCACGCACGCAGGGCGAGTGCGACCTCGAGTACCGGCTGCTGCGTCCCGACGGGAGCGTGCGCTGGATCCACGATCGCATGTTCCGCGTCGCGTCCGAGAGCGGGTCGCCCGAGCGTTTCGCCGGGATTTCCGAGGACGTCAGCGCGCGCCGGCAGACGACGCTCGCGTTGGCGCACGCGCTCGAAGAGCTCGAGGCTCGTGCGCGTCTGCGCGAGAACTCGCTGCAGGCCGAGTTGCTGCTGGCTGAAGAGCGCGAGCGGCGGCGTCTGGCCATCGACCTGCACGACGGACTGAATCAGCAATTGACGCTGGCCCAGATGAAGCTCGTCGCGCTCGCGGAGGCGGTCGATGCGCGTCACGAGCCGGCCGCGCGAAAGGTCCTCCAGTTGATCGCCGACGCGGATCGCGCGGCGCGCAACCTGACCTTCCAGCTGAGCCCGCCCGTGCTGCACGATCTGGGCTTCTCGGCCGCGGTGCAATGGCTCGCCGAGGAAATACAGCAGTCCTTCGGCCTGCAGGTCGAATTCGAGGATCGCCTGATCGACGCCGAGTTGGACCGCAACATCAGCCTGCTGTTGTTCCGCGCCGTGCGCGAGCTGTTGACCAATGTCGCCAAGCACGCCAAGGCCAGTCGAGCCAACGTGAGTCTGCGCCAGCACGGAGCCCAGGTCGAGGTCGTCGTGCGCGACAACGGCGTGGCCTTCAACCCGAGCGCGGTCAGCGGCCGCGGCCTCGGGCTCTCGTCGATTCGCGAGCGCCTGGAGCTGCTGGGCGGGCGCATGCAGATCGACTCCTCGTCGGGGCAGGGCACCGCAGTGACCTTGCTCGCGCCGCGCAAACTCGGCCACGCACCCGAACCGGCACCGCAATGAATCCCATCCGCGTGCTGCTCGTCGACGATCACCAGATGCTGCGCGAGGGCCTGCGCGCGATCTTGGCTCGTTCCGAGGACATCGAGGTCGTCGGCGAGGCCTCGAACGGGTTCGAAGCACTCGATCTGGCGCGCCGACTCGGACCCGACATCGTCGTGATGGACGTCGCGATGCCGGAGTTGAACGGCGTTGAGGCCACGCGCGAACTCGTGCGCACGATGCCCGGTATCCGCGTCGTCGCGCTGTCGACCTACTCCGACAAGCGCTACGTGCTCAGCATGTTGGCCGCCGGCGCCGCCGGTTACGTGCTGAAGCAGGCCGCGCACCAGGAGTTGCTGAGCGCGATCCAAGCGACGCGGCGCGGCGAGAAATTCCTGAGTCCGAGCGTCGCCGGCGTCGTCGTCGACGGTTGCATGCATCCGGCGGAGCGCCAGGACTCGACCTTGGGGGCTGCGCTCGGTCCGCGCGAGCGCGCGGTGCTGCAACTGCTGGCGGAGGGCCTGACCTCGCGTCAGATCGCGCAGAAGCTCTCGATCTCGGCGAGCACCGTCGAGACCCACCGCCGCAACATCTCGAGCAAGTTGCGGCTGCACAGCGTCGCGGAACTGACCAAGTACGCGGTGCGCGAGGGGCTGACTTCCCTGGACTCCTAGGGGCGAAGTCGAGCGTGCCCTGGGGTGGGGGAGTCCCGCCATGCCGGCGCGTGGCTCCACACGAATGGGCGCGCGGCGCCGAACTCAGATTGAGCAAGGGTCAAAACAATCGCTCTTCAGATTTTGTATTCGCTGGTCCTACTGAGTTTTCGGGATTCGGATCCTCAATACTGACGATAGAGGCGGGCCGCGGACCACGTCACAATCCGGCGCGTTCTTGAGAAGCCCGCGCTGATATCGAGTCCGCAGTGCGCGTTCCCCCCGGAACCCCCACTGCCGGCTTCGAGAGCGGCGCGCGGCCAACTGACGACTTGCACCCGTCGAGAGCCAGACCACCTCGTTGGATGGCTCGAAGACACGGATCGGCCCCGCGGGAGAATCAAGGTGGGAAGGCCGCGAAGAGGATGAGGCTCAGGGCTTCATCCTCTTCGCATTTCAGCATCAGCTCTGGCGATCCCGCTCGACGATTCGCTCGTGGGCCTGGCGCTCCCGACGCACGCGGCGGTGCTCGGTAGCCCGGTCGGACGGTGGAATGCGCTCGACCTGACCCTGGGTCTGTAGAAGGGGGGCCGGGGGGCTCGCCGACACGATCCGCCCGGCTGCGGGTCCGTGCAGGCGGGCTGGGCCGAGCTTGCGGCCGTTCACAGGTGCATCTGGCGCCGGTCCGAGGCGGTGCAGACGCCTAAGGTCGCCCCGATCCTGCCGATCCAAGCCGCAAGAAAAGGCTTCCGCAGGTCCGTGTCGATCCATCCAGCAGCCGAGGGGCCCGTCTCGCAGGGCTCCGTGGCCGACGTCGAGTTGGTCAGATGTCTGGCGGTGCTCGCCAAAGCGAGCTTCGCCTACCAGCATCACAGCCGTCGGGTGGTCGACGCCTTGGCGACCTTCCAAGCGGGCCTGCGCGAGTGGATGCAACCATCCGGGCAGCCGTTCGTTCTCGAGATCCGCCCGGACGGCGCGCACGCGCCTTCGGGCAGGATCCCGCCCAGTCCCGTCACCGACTGGTTGCGCGAGATGCTGCAGCGTTCCCTGGTCGGCGCGCTGCACTTCGATGCCGCGCTCACCGACGGTGCGCTGTTGCAGTTCCTCGACCGGTTGCGGACGACGGGGTTCGGCAAGCAGCGCAAGGAGGCGGCCTTCGCCTCGAACTGGCCCGATACCTACGAGGGGTTGCGGCTGCGGGAGCTGAAGTTCGCGGGCGGATTCCACGCGCTCGACGTCGGCTCGGATCCAACGGGGCTGACGCTGCTCGAGACGCTGGCCGGAGAGTCGGAGCAGCGGAGGTCGGCGCTCGTTCGGCTCGGATTGAGCGCTGAATCGATGCATCGCATCCTCACGATCGAGCGGCGCATCGGCGGGCCCGCGACGCGCGAGACGGCGACGGAGTGGCTGAGTCTGCCCGACGAGTTGCTGGCGGCGCTTCCGGCGGACGTGCTCGACGATTCCAAGGCACGCGAGCAGTTCGCGGAGCGCATGCTCGACGAACTCGAGAAGGCGCTCGATGCGGCCGACGGCGCAGGTCCTGCCGCAGAGGCGACCGCGGCCGATCCGCTGCAGCTGTTCCGCCGTGTCGCGCGCACGCTGTTCGTGTCCCAGGCCCGGCGCGCTCAGGTTCCGGTCGATGGGGCGGCCCCGGCCGCGCTGCCGCACCGGCCCGAGGACGGGGCGAATGCGCTCGAAGGCGCGGCTGAGCTCGTCGCCCTCTTCGAGGCCCTGCCCAGTCAGGAGATTGCGCTCATGCCCGCGGCCGCCGCGCTGCAAACGGAGCTGGCCGGCATCTGCCTGTTCCATCTCAGCGCCGACGGCGATGCATTCGCCACGGGCCCGGCTGCCGCGAAACTGCGCGAAGTCCTCGATCAGGGGCCCACGGCCGGCGCAAACATCCTCGAACAGTACGTGCTCCACGAGTTCGATCCCGGTTCCAGCAACCTGCCCGACGCGGCCGTCGAAAGCGTGTTCCGCAAGCTCGGGCAGTTCCAACTGCTGCCGGCGCTGCGCAGCCATGGCGGCCTGAGCAGCGAGCGCGTGATCCGGCATTTCCCCAACGGCTTCGTGCTCTTCCTGAAGGCGCTCGCGCCGAACGCCGCTGCGGATGCGGCGGCGCTCAAGAGCGTGTTGGGAGGGCTCGACGAAACGGCGCTGGCCGCGGGCTCGCGGCAGTTGTTGCAGTCCGGCGAGCTGTTGCAGCCGGTCATGCTGCGCAAGCTGCTCGCGATCGGCGAGCGCCAGTCGATCGAGCTCGTGCGTCACCTGCTGAGGGGCGCGCCGGCGGGGGTGTACGAGGAAATCGCGCACTGGTTGAAACAGCTCGATCTCGACTGCGCGGAGGCCGTGCCGCTCGCGTTGTACAAGCCCGCGCGACTGCCGGCGGCCTATGTTCAGTTGATGTGCGACCTCGTTTCGACCGGGCGCACGGATCCACTGCTCGACCCCATCGCAGGGGACCTCTTGCGCAACTTCATCGCGACGACGCCCAACGAAGAGCGCACGCTCGAACTCAAGCAGAAGGCCATTCTCGCCCTGTGGGCCTTCCCCGGTCCCGCGAGCCTCGAACTCCTGAAGACCCAGCTGCGCGGGCGCGGGCTGTTGGGGTCGCTGCGCGTGCCCCGCCCGATTCGCGATGCGGCGGTCCAAGTCATGACCAGTTGGAAGGAGCAACGGCATGTGTGAGACCAAGCTCGGCGCAGTGCCGGACGGCGCACTGGAGAAGGTAACGATCACCGACTTCGTCGATGAGCTGGTTGCCGCGCTGGTGACGTTGCGCCTCTACGACCGCAAGCACGCGCGCTCGCGCAGCCGCATCATCGAGTTGAAGCGCCTGCACGAGCAGTTGGTCAAGGCGATTCCGGAGGGGTCGCTCGTCCTCGCCACGACCGAGGGATTCGTGCTGTACGAGGACCGCCCGCTGCTCGGAGCGAGCATGGGGGCGAAGAAGCTCGTCGATCCGCTGGTCGCGCGCAACTCAGGCGGTCTCGAGTTCCGGCGCGAACTGGGCGACAACGACCTCGAGGTGCTGCTCGAACTCCTGGGCGGACCGGTCGAGGACAAGACGCACGAACTGGCCAACATGCGCTTGCGCATGAACGGCTGCCAGGGCATCGGCTTCCTGCCTCCTTACCAGATCGGAATGCATTCTGCGCGCGGCCAGGTCAGGCTGTCGTCCGGCGCGGACAGCGGGCTCGCCGAACCCGGCTTGCTGCTGCCGATGCAACGGCGCCAGCGCATCGTGGACAGCCTGCAGGGCGCCAGCATCAACGCCGCGCGAGGCGGCATCGTCGATCTCCAGGAGATCCAAAGCGTTGCTCAGCTGCTTTGCGACAGCGTGCGCAAGGACCCTGGTGAAGTGCAGAACATGGTGCGCTACGAGCGCTACGACGCGTACACGTTCGGCCATTCCGTGCGCGTCTGTGCACTGGCGCTGAGCTTCGCATCGCACCTGACCGACGACCTTTCCTTGCTCGTCCGCATCGGCAGCGCAGGACTTCTGCACGACATCGGCAAGATGCGGATCGCGTCGGAAGTGCTGCACCACAGGGGACGACTGTCGCCCGAGCAACGCGCGGAGATGGAGCGGCATACCGACTTCGGATCGGCGATCCTGCTCGCACAGAAGGACATCGACGAGATCGCCGTCACGGTCAGTCACGGTCACCACCGCAACCTCGACGGCAGCGGGTATCCAGCCGATCCGCTGGGCACCCCGCAGTCCATGGTCACCCGACTGATCAAGATCTGCGACGTCTACGAGGCGCTGACCGCGGTGCGTCCCTACAATGGCGCGATGTCGCCGATGAAGGCGTTCCGCCTGATGCTGGAATGCCCCGGCGCCTTCGATCCGGGATTGCTGCGCAAGTTCATGCGAACCATGGGCTGCTACCCGGTGGGCAGCGCGGTCGAGCTGTCCGATCGCACCCATGCGCGGGTGTTGCAGTCCACCGACGACCTGGTGCGTCCGGTCGTGCAACTGGAACACGCCGATTCCGGCGAGGAGCTGGACGCGCGCGACCGCCGGACGATCGATCTGTCGGCCCCCGTGAATCGCGGGCTCGACGTGCATCGTCTGCTCGAAATCGGCCGTTTGCAGACCGAGCTGGCGGCCATCGGAGATTCGGCTCCGGATTCGAGCCCGGAGCTGTCGCAGGCTGCCTGACGGTCCGCGCCGCCTTCCGGGAAGCGGGGGAAGAGAATTCAACAGCTCGTTGGCCGGATTCCGCGCATCTGCGTGCACGGAGGCGGTACGATGAACTGAGTCCTCGAGATTCGGCCCGCAGCCCCCGGCGAGCGCGGAACCCCGGCCAGGGTCCGATCGTCCTGCGAGCCCTTCTTCCACCCTCTCGCTACCCGCACCCGCATCCTGATGAAACTCCTTCCCATCCTCGCAACTCCCGCGCTGCTGCTCGCCATCGGCGCTCGCCCTGCTGCCCAGGCCAACCAGGTGGCCGGGCGCGACGTCCAGCTCTTCTCGCTGTCCGCGCTGACCGCGATGGGTCGCACGGGCACCTTCCCGAGCGGTCTCAACGGCCTTGCGATGAGCACGACCTCGTGCAATACGGGCGTCGGCAACCTCCCGTGGAACCAGGCCATGGCCGCAACGCACCCGATGATCTCGTTCATCGTCGCGCGGCGCGAAGTCGGCGACACGCGCATCACGCAGATCTCGGATCGCTCGTTCATCAAGCACGGGTTCTTCGCGACGAACTCGGGCGGCTGTGGCTCGTGCCAGAGCCCCGGCACCGGCTCACAGCTCGGCCCCGGCTGCTCGGACACCTACGGCACGACGAACAACGGCGACAACTTCTGGCTCGGTCCGGCGGATGAATTCAATCCGTGGCTCGGAACATGGAATCCGGTCTGCTCGCACTTCGACAAGGGTGAGCCGCCGGTCGCGCCCGCGCAGCAGTGCGACGGGCTGCGCAGCCTCACCACCTCGCAGGCCACGGCCCTCGGTCCGGTCGGCCACCGCATCAACGTCACCGACGCGGCCCTCAACACGGCAGCCGCCGGCTGGGTCTACCAGTCGCAGTACAACGTGATCGGCGAGCCGGAAATCGAGCGCGACAACAACACCGCCTGGCGGCCGTTCACTCCGACCTGGAGCGCCGGTCAGAACAAGTGGAACTTCACGACCGGATCGGGCACGAACTACAACTCGATCCTGACGGCCTGGCCCGGCGCCATCGTCGCCGATGTGCTCAACGGCGGCGACGACGGCCGCGTGCACGTCGCCTACAAGGTGACCGGCCCCGTCAACGGCGTCTATCACTACGAGTACGCGATCCACAACCGCGACAACCACCGCGGCATCGACGCCTTCCGGTTGCCGGTTTGCGCGAATGCGCGGATCCTGGCCGTCGGCTTCCAGGACATCGACCTGAACGCCGGGAATGACTGGACCTTCGCGAACAACGGGACCGAGCTCGTCTGGAGCACGTCCAACAACCCGCTCAACTGGAACAGCTTCTACAACTTCTGGTTCGATTCCGATGCCGCGCCGCAGATCGCCCCGGCGCTGCTCGACCAGGACAAGGCGGGCACCGGCCTCGCGCAGTTGAGCGTCAACGTGCGCGCGCCGCTGACCGTCTACAACGAGTACCTGGGCGCCGGTTGCAGCCTCGACGCGACGCCGCCGGTGCTGTTCGCAACCGGATCGCCGGCCAACGCGGCGATTCCCAATGCGAGCTTCGGCTTCCAGTCCACCGGCAACGCGATCGTCTCCCCGGTCACGCTGTTCTACGGCGGCCTGCCGGGCACGCTGAACCTGGGTGGCTCGTGCAACCTGTACATGGGCGGTTGGCTCGGCACGGGCATCACGATCTGGGGCTCGGCCGTCTCCGATGCGGTGGGCACGGCCAGCTTCGCGGTTCCGGTGCCGAACGATGCGGGCCTCGAGGGTCTCGAGTTCCGCTTCCAGTCGCTGGGCTTCAACCTCGGCGGGGCACCGCTGTTCGATCTGTTCGATCTTTCGAACGGCCTGAACGTGCGCGTCGGCAACGCGATTCCGGCCTGCGCACCGTAGGCCTCGGGACCGTAGCCTTCAGGGAAGACTGAACCAGCGGCCGCGCGGAGAGAGTTCTCCGCGCGGCCGCTGCTCGTTCTGCCGCTGTTCGTTCTATAGGCCCGCGTCGAGCAACACGAGCGCGCTCGGCGCGCCGAGCGTCACCTGCAACGTGGCCGGGTCGAGCGCAACCACCTGAGCGCGCAAGAGCACCGACTCGATGCCCGCACCGAGCTCACCGGGCGTGAAGGGGATCGAGCTCGAACCTCCGGCCGGCAGCACACCGAGCGGGACGAGCACCGCCGGCGGCGCCAGCACGAGCACGCCGATCCACCCGGGCAGCTCCACGGCCGCCGGGGTGGCGGAGTAGGCGATCCACCCATGCCAGCCGGCCGCCGCGGCGAATCCGACATGCGCGGGCTCGCCTTCACGCAGCGGGCTCGGCAGCGCGAGATCGATCGAGGGCCCGGCGAGCGGGACGTGTGAACCCCCTGCGACCACGCGAATGGGCAGGCCCGGCGAGCCGGGCGAGCAGCCTCCCAAACCGCCGCCGCCGGGCGTACCACCGCTCGCGCTGAGGTCCAACGTGCTCGCCGACGCAGCCGGCCCCTCGATGCGCAGGCCGTCGCCGCCGTTTCCGCCACCGCCACACCCGCCGCCGAATCCACCTTCGTCCCCGCCGAAGCCGCCCTTGCCACCCGCGAGCAGCGAGCCGGCCACGTGCGCGCTGCCGACGAGCACGTGCAGGCCGTGTCCGCCGGCGCCGCCCGGGGCCGGGTCGGTGTCGAGGTTGTGTCCGCCGTCGCCGCCGCGGAACTGGCATGCGTGCGCGACCAGCGTCGCGCCTTGTGCGCGCGCCGCGCTCGCCCCACTGCCTGGGAAGTGCGAGACATCCTCGTCCTCGAGGTCCGCGCCGTGGCCGCCGCGAACGACGACGGATTCCAGCACGACCGCGGACGCGTTCTCGATCGCGATGCCGAACGAGCCATGCGCGATCCCCGGATTGCTGAACGTGCCGAGAGTGCCGTTGCCGCCGGCGACCTCGAGGTCGCCGATCCACACGCTGCCCGCGCAGTTCTTGATCACCAGTCCTTCGGCGGCCAACACGGTCGCGCTGGCGTGGGGGCCCTGCAGCAGGCCGAGCCGCTGCAGCACGACGTGCTGCGCGGGGCCGAGCCCGCGCACCGACGAACCGCTGCTGATCGCGATCAGCGCGCTCGTGTCGCCGGTGATCGTGAGGCCCTTGCCCAGCACGTGGAAGCCCGGATACACGCCGCTCTTCACGAGCAGGATGTCGCCGTCGCTCGCACCGTCGATGCCGGCCTGCAGCCCGACGAAGTCGACGCCCGGCCCGGCGGCATCGTCGACGATCCAGACCTGGCTCTGTGCCTGCAACGATGGGACGGAGCAAATTGCGACAAACGCGATGCGGATGGCGAGCGCCATGTGGAAGCCTCCTGGACCAGCGGAAGTGGGTCCGCTTCAGTCTGCGGCACCGGCGAGCCGCGTCAAGGCGGAGCGCGCCGAGTCCAGCTCGGGGCGCAGCCTCAGAGCTTGCTCGAGCACGGCGATCGCGCGCTCGCGCGACGCGCTGCGGCCGAACTGCTCGATGCGCTCGGCGCTCACCTCCTCGCGCGCGAGTGCGGTGGCGACCAGCCGCTCGGACTGCGCCGAGGCCTGTCGCCCGAGCAGCCCGAGCAACAGCTCGACCGCTTCCGAAGTGCGGCCCGAGGCGATCATCAGGCTCGCCAGCGCGACGTGCGCGCTCTCCCATTCGGGCTCGAGCTCACAGGTCCGGCGCAAGTGCGCCTCCGCCTCGGCGCGCCGGCCCAGTTCGAACTCGACCTGACCGAGCTTGTTGAGCAGCGTCGCGTTCTCGAACAGCCCGGCCGCTCGCGCGCGATGCAGGTGCTCGACCGCGCGCTCGAGACCCGCGCCGCGCTCGGCGCTCGCGCGCGGCAGTCGTGCCGCCGCTTCCAGCGCGCGTGTCCCGACCTTCTCGCTGCCGTTGACCCAGCCCGAGTGCGCGGTGAAAAGCACTGCGGCTGCACAGGCGCTCAACCCGACGGCGCCGCCGCGCGTCAGGCGCGCGTCGCGTTTCCACGACCAGTGCTGGAAGCGCAGGGTCGGCAGCCGCAGCGTGCGCGCGCCGAGCACGCAGCCGAGTGCAACGATCACCGCGAGCCCGATCGCGAGCAGGAACGGGATCGCGCCGTAGAGCCCGCGGAACGCGAACAGCGCGCCCGCGAAGGCGAGGCCCAGCGCGATTTCCTCCGGCCACGAGAAATCCCAGCGGCGCGGCGGCGCGACGCGCGCCGCGAGCGGCGCCGCCACCGCGCGCGTCAGGCGCGGCTGGAAGCCGAAGAACAGCGCGTCCTTCGGGCAGGCGCTGACGCAGTCCATGCACTTCATGCAACCGGAATCGACGACCTGCCCGAAGCGCGCCACCTCCTCGTGCACGCGCACGTTGCTCGTGCACACGGCCGTGCAGTGCCCACAGCCCTCGCAGGCATCGGTCACGCGAATGCGGCCGGGCGCGGCGCGATCGACCAGGCCGAACAGCGCGCCGTACGGGCAACCGTAGGTGCAGAAGGCCTTCGCGCCGAGCCACCACACGATCAGCGCGCCATCGACGAAAAGCGTCAGCAGCGCCATGCCCGGGCCGGGAAAGCGCTCCCACAAGTCGTTGGTCGTCAGGTGCCAGGCGAGCTCGGGCGCCGGCCGGCCGGCCAGCCAGCGACCGACGGTCGGCAAGACGAACATGTCGATGGCCGCATAGGCCGGCACGAGCATCAGCAGTCGCGAGCGGATCGGGCGCGGTTTCAGCTTCAGCTTCGCGAGCAGCCACGCGGCCGCGTCCTGGTAGGCGACGACGTGGCAGGCCCAGCCGCAGAAGAAGCGGCCGACGACCAGCGTCAGCAGGAGCGCCCCGACGAACAGCAGGAAGCCCGCGTTGACCAGGCCCAGCTCGAGCGTCTCGCCCGCCTCCGACGGTTCCAGCGGCGTCAGCGTCGTCCCGGCGATCTTCCAGTGTGCGATGTGCGCGATCACGGCGATGTGCACGAGCACGAGCACGGCCCAGCGCCACTTCGCGCGCGTCGAGCCGCCGAATCCCTGTGCAGTGCCGCAGCGCTCGCGGTGGGGCAGCGCGAGCGGCAGCTCGGTCTCGACGCGCGTCATCGCGCGATCTCCGTCAGCTCGAGGCGCTCGACGGGACCGGCCAGGCGCGCACCCGCCGGCAGTTCGAGCACGGCGCCGTGCTTGCCGTTGCCCGTGTCCGCAAGCGCACGCCGCAGCGGGACGACGCAGCGCTGCGCGCCGGCCGGCAGCGGGAACTGAAGCGCCGGACCTTCGCCCACGCGCAGGAGCGCGTCGCCCGCTCGCTCGGCGACGAGGTCGAATTGCAGCGCGGCCAGCCCGGCCAATTCCGCCGTGGACGGCACACCCAGCGCGAGCTCGAAGTTCCCCGGCGCAGGCAGCGCGCGTGCATCGCAACTACCGCTAGCGCGCCAGGCCGAGTCGAGCCCGAAGCCATCCGCCGCCAGCTCCGCACCGGAGGAAGCGCGCAGTGCGAGTTCGAAACTGGTGATCCAATCGGCGCCGACGAGCGGCAGTCGCCGCGAGCCGGGCTCGATCGGCCGCAGCACGGCATCCACCCAGGCGCGATTCTCGAGCCGCGCGGCGATCAGCGCGGTGCCCGCGGCCCGTGCCTCGAAGGTCAACGCGAAGGTGCCATTGCCGGGCAGCACGAAACCGCCCTCGAAACGGCGCACCTCCCACGTGTCGCGGCGCCGCGGCAGGCTCTCACCTTCCAGTGGCACGCGCGCCAGCGTCGCCAGATCCCGTCGCAGCGGCTCGCCGGCGGAGAGTTCCCGCCAGGGGCTCCAGCGTGCCGCGTACACGCGCTCCAGTGCCGAGGGCAGACCAGCGAAGGTCAGGCACGGTCCCTCGCGGCCGTAGCGCTCGACGGTCTCCCAGATCAGCAGCTCGGGCGTCGGCGCGCGTCCGCTCGCGAAGTCGAGCAGCGCCTCGACGAACTTGCCCGACGTGCCTGCGCCGGCCTGCGCATAGTTCGCGATCTCCACGCCGAGTTCCACGCACAGCGCCTCGCGCAGTTGCTTGAAGCTCATGCTGGTGCCCGCGAGCGCAATGCGCGGCGCGCTGTCCGAGCGCGGCACGCCCAGCACCCGGCCGTGTTCGGGGTCGACGAGCCCGCGCCAGGCGCGGCTGTTCGGAGTGAGGCCCAGCCCGCTCAGCAGGTCGGGTCGGATCCCGCGGAAGGCCGGCCAGGCCGAGAGCCGCGCCTGAGGTTGCGCCGGTGCCATGGCATCGGTGCCGACGCGCGCGCGCACGGCGCAGGCGAGCAGCGTCGCGATGCGCTCGACCCCGGCCAGCGTCCAGTGCGTGTCGTCGCGGCGGTACCACGCGATCTCCGGACCGCCGCGCATCCAGCCGAGCAGGTCGGGACAGTCGATGTCGCGCGCGAGCATTTGCTCGCGCAGCCCTGGATAGCTCGACGGCGTCGCGCGCAGGCCGGCGGGCAGGTGCTCGACGGCGAGCGAGCTCTTGTCGGGCACCAGGACGAACAGCGTGCGCGCGCCGAGCGAACGCATGGCGAGCACGCCGGCCTCGACATGAGCGGCGTATTCGCGTTGCAGCCGCGGCGTGTCGCGCGGCGGCCGCACGTCGCTGGCCAGGTACAGCCAGCCGTCGCGACCCACGACGACGTTCCGGCCGCCGTCGTCCAGCGCCGCCAGGCGCGCCTCGTTCCACAGCGGGCGCACGACATTCGCGAAGGCGGAGCCGTTCTGCAGGTTGCGCTCGAGCGCGGAGCTGATTCCGCCGCGCAACCAGCCGTCGCTGCCGCCCGGCAGCGGCTGCTGAGTGCCGCCCGGTGCAGGTCCGCGCAACCACCAATGGCCGGCATCGACCAGCGCAACCGCGGCGAGCAGACCCACGAAGGCCGCGCTGATCACGAGCGCGAGCCGGCGCGGGTACGCAGGCGAGGGGCGGGGCGGAGGGCGAGTCACGAGCGGCTCAGAACTGGAAGTACAGGAACGGGCTGTAGGCCTGCGCGGCCACGTGGAACAGTGCGGCGACGAACACGAGCCCGGCGGCCAGCGCGACGACGCGGCGCGGCCGCTCCAGCAACTGCTGCGAGTTCGGCGCGCAGAAGACCAGCGCGAGCCCGAGCACCAGCAGCGTCGCGACCGGCAGCGAGAAGTCGAGGTCGGCAAGGGCCGGTACCGGCGTCGCGCCGACCAGCGCGCACAGGTGCGAGATCGCGCCGCGCAGATCGACCGAGCGGAAGAAGACCCAGCCGATCAGCACGATCGCGAAGGTCGGCAGCGCGCCGAGCGGTCCGGGCAGCCGCTGCCAGAACGCGCGCTTGCCGAGCATGCGCTCCAACGCGAGCCAGCTGCCGTGCCAGGCGCCCCACAGCACGAAGTTCCACGACGCGCCGTGCCACAGCCCGCCGAGCAGCATCGTCAGCTCGAGATTCAGGTACGTGCGCCCCGCGCCGCCGCGGTTGCCGCCCAGCGGCACGTACAGGTAGTCGCGCAGCCAGGTCGAGAGCGTGATGTGCCAGCGCCGCCAGAACTCGGTGATGCTCTTCGCCTTGTACGGCGAGTCGAAGTTGACCGGGAACTCGAAACCGAACATCCGGCCCAGCCCGATCGCCATGTCGGAGTAGCCGCTGAAGTCGAAGTAGATCTGCAGCGCGTAGGCCACGACACCCAGCCATGCCGCTGCCGCGCCGATCGCGGCGCCGCCCTGGCTGGCGTCGAAGGCGCGGTCGGCCAACGGCGCGAACTGGTCGGCCAGCAGCGCCTTCTTGGCCAACCCGAGCTGGAACAAGAGCACGCCGTGCGCGAAGCGCTCGAGCGTGTGGCTGCGTCCGCGCAGCTGGTCGGCCACGTCCGCGTAGCGCACGATCGGGCCGGCCACGAGCTGCGGGAACAAGGTGACGAAGCTCGCGAAGTCGACGAAGTCGCGCTGGGCTCGCAACTCGCGGCGATACACGTCGATCGTGTAGCTCATCGACTGGAACGTGTAGAACGAGATGCCGACCGGCAGCACGACCTGTGGCCACCAGGTTTCGCGCAGGCCCAGCGCCGCCAGCAGCACGTTCAGGTTGTCGATGCCGAAGTTCGCGTACTTGAAGTAGCCGAGCAGCGCGAGGTTGGAGACGATCGAGAGCCACAGCCAGCCGCGCCGTCGGGCGGGATCCGTGCTCGACTCCAGGCGCAACCCGACCGCATAGTCGATGCCGCAGGTGACGAACATCAGCGCCGCGAAATCGACGCGCCACCACGCGTAGAACAGCGTGCTCGCCGCGAGCAGCAGCCACGTGCGCGCGCGGCCCGTCAGCGCGTAGTACGCGCAAAGGACCAGCGGCAGGAACGCGAACAGGAAGATGTACGCGGAAAAGACCACGCGGGGTGGTCCAACCTACACGATCACGCCGCGGCTCAGCGACGGCGCAAGTAGGGGTCCCACGGGTTGTCGGTCGCCGGCGGCAGCAATTGCTCGGCCGACGGGAACAGGATCGCCTGTACCTCGGGGTCGATGCGGAACACCAGTCCGGTCAGGCTGCAGCGCAGCGCGTGGCGGCCCTGCGACAGGCGCGCGGCGAGCACGAGTTCGGCCGGCTCGCCCTTGGACGGTCGCAGTCGCACGCGCCCGCGCGGCGCGTCGAACCCCAGCGTGGCGGCCTCGCTCGGCTCGACGAGGTCGAGGTAGGGGACCTTGACCAGGAACAACGTGTAGCCGGCGCCCAGGTAGCCGGTCGTGGGCAGCGCTTCCTCCGGCCCGCGCGCCAGCCGCCACTCGTACGGCTGCTTGCCCTCCTGCATCTGTTCCGGCGTCAGCTCCAGCTGATGCAGCGTCAGGCGATACGCGGTGCCGTCGGGCCGCTCGACTTCGACGGATTCCATCAGACCGGCGTCCTCGCCCGGCCAGTCGTACGGCATCGTGAACGGGTGCACGAGCGGCGGCAGGCCGGGTCCCGGCGGCGCGAGCTCGTCCCACGGGTTCACGTCGACGTCCCAGATGCGCGGCTCGCCCGCGCGGCGCACGAAGCAGCGCTCGCGATCCGAGAAACCGCTGCCGAGCTCGAAGGAGCCGAGCGATTCCAGCGCGGGACCGAGCAGCGTCACGCGCGTCACGCGCAGCGGATCGAATCCGAAGCCGGCGGCGCGCGCGGGATCGTCGCTCTGCACCATGCCCTCGGCCTCGTGCAATTTGCGGATCAGGCTCTCCAGCCGCTCCTTGCTCCCGACCGCGTTCTTCCACGAGCTCTTCCAGCGGCCGGATTCGTTGACGTAGACGAGCGCGTCCTTGCCGAGCTCGAGCTTCAGGCCGGCCACCGCGGCGCGCTCGCGCTCCTCCTTCGGCACCAGCCGTCCGATGCGCAGCTCGGCGCGGCGCGTGCTCGCGCGCCGCGCGTCGAGCAGTCGATCGGCCGCGAGCAGCGCCGCGGCGAGCACGGCGGTGCAGGCGATCGACGCACGCAACGAGCGCGTCACGCCGCGCCTCCGGCGGGCTGGCGCGCATCGGCGCGGCGGCCGGCCAGCGCGCGCGACAGCGCGACCAGCACGAGCAGGAGCGGCACGCCGGCGACCACGGCGTTGCGCCACCACAGCTTGCGCGAGGGCTCGACCAGGCCGAAGCCGCGCTCGACCCGCCGCCGCGTCGCGATGCGCGCAAGCTCGGCGGGCAGCGCGAGCTCCGCCGCGCAGTTGAGCAGCAGCGTGTCGGCGCGGAAGTCGCGCGCGCGCAGCCGGTAGTTCTTGAACGCCTCGGAGCAGCCGAAGAACAGCAATCGACCGGGCCGGCCCGGGTCTTCCGCGGCGCTGGGCCACGGCGGCGCGGGTCGGGACTCGCTGCGGCCGTCCGGCAGCGTCTCGTACAGCGCATCGACCAGCCGCTGCTCCGGGTAGGGGAAAGTGCCGCGCACGTCGAGCGCCAGCGGCACGCGGCCGCGCAGCAGCGGCTCCAGCGGCGTCGGACCCACCTGCTCGGGCCCCGGCGGCCAGGACAGCAGCGCGTCCTTGAAGCGACCGCCCTTCCAGTCGATGCTCCACGTGCGCTCGGAGCTCCACATCAGCGGCTGCGCCTGCAGTCCCGCCGCCGCGAGCTTGGCCTCGTCGAGTCGGAAGAAGGCCGGGAACAGGAAGGCCTGGTCGCCGACCCCGCGCAGCAGCGGGGCGTCGGGCGCGAAGCTGGACGCCGCGACGCGCACGAGGAACGGCAGCGCCGATTCCATCGCGAAGAAGTCCTCCTCGGCGCGCTTCTTGGCCTTGCTCTCGAGTTCGACGCGCGTGTTGAGCGCGTCGAAGAACGGCTCCCGCACCAGCTCGATGCCGACCTCCGGGAAGTAGTGGCGCTCGACGTCCGGCGACTGCGGTTGCGGCCAGTACTCGATATCGAAGTTCTTGCCCGCGAACTGGTGCGACTGCATCACGAAGTGCTGGGCCGCGAGCAGCGCGTGGCCGCCGCGGTGCAGGTAGGTGATCAAGAGCTCGGTCATCGGCTTCGCATCGCGCCGCGGCTGCAGCCAGACCAGCGCGTCGGCGCCCGTGGGCATGCTGGGATCGCGCGGGTTCACGTGCAGCACGACGAAGTCGTTACGCGCGAGCAGCTCGCGCGCCTGCTGGTAGACATCGCCGGCGCGCGGCGCGAACAGGCCCTTCTGTTGCTCGTCGTACTCTTCCGCCGCCGACATGCGCGGCGTGTCGGATGCGAAGGCGATCGCCGGGCTCTTGCCGGTGCGCAGCCGCCACAACGCGAAGGCGATGCGGAATTCGGCCTGCTCGAAGGAGGCCTCGTCAGGGAAGCGCAGCAATTCGGTGCGTTCACCGCTGGACAGGCGCAGCGCGCTGTAGACGGTGCGGACCGTCGTGATCTCCTCGTCACGGGTCGAAACGTCGATCGGCACGAAGCCGCGCGCGAGCTGGGCCGCGCGCGAGGCCTGGTCGGCGGCGTCGGGTTCCAAGTCCTCGATCGAGAGATCCGCGCCGGCGCGCCGGAACGCGCGCACCGTCTCGACGAGCCGTGCAACCGGCGTGCGCAGCGCGGGTGGGAGGCGGTCCTGGGCCGAGAAACACAGCTCGACGCGCACGGAGCGCGCCTCGCGCGCGATCGCGCGACTCTCGGGCGCGAGCTGGTTCAGCCCGTCCTCGGAAAGGTCCGCGCGCAGGTCCGCGACCCCGGCGGCGAAGGTCGCGCCGACGGCCAGGCCGAGACCCGCGAGCAGGCGCAGCGCGACCGGTCGCGGCAGGAGCGCGCCGCGCAGGCGCGCCAGGCCCGCCGAGGTGGCCGTCCCGACGGCGCCGCGTGCGAACGCGATCCCGAGCATGCACAGCGGTAGCAAGAAGAGACAAAAGGCACGCCAGCCGAGGCGCGCGCCCGAGGCGAGCTCGGGCAGCGGGGCCGGCCGCAGCACGCCGACCTGGTTCTGCACCAGCCGTTCGGGCGCGCACAGCGTGTCGATCAGCGTCTTGACCAGGCGCCAGTGTGCGGTTGCTTCGCGCGCGTAAGTCCCGTCCCGGAACGGCGTCGCGGCGGCGCAGGCGATCAGCAGGCCCTGCGTCGGGTCCTGCGGGCGCAGCGCGACCATCATGGCCTGCTTCGGCGCGTGCTCACCGCGCTCGGGCGAGAGCGCGGACAGCGGCACCAGCGTCGCGCCCTGCACGGGCGGCGGCAGCGGCTGTTTCCAGGTCTTGTCGGAGGTCGTGGCGAGCAGCTCGGCGCGCCAGCCGAGGCGCTCCAGGCGCGCGCCGTCGAGCGCGATCGGAGTCGGCGTCTCGAACAGCAGCGTGCCGTTGGGCTGTCCGAGGAAGCTGTGGAAATCCTGCGCCGGCGCGATGCAGCGCACCAATGCGGGGACCGGCAGCGGGGTGCCGCCGAAAGCGAGCTGCTCGCAGTTCTCGTCGAGATAGAACCCGTCGCGCGGCTCGAGTCCGAAGTGCGAGTACACGGCCGCGGCGGGGAAGCCCGTCTCGGACACCGCGAGTGCGGGCTGGCCGTCGCGCGCGGCCGCGGCGACGCGGCGCAGCCCGCCGGCGAGCACGACCGAACGCCCGCTGGCGAGCCAGTCCTCGAGCTCGCGCAGCCGCGTCGCGGGCACTTCGAGCGGATCGATCCAGAACAACAGATCGCCTTCGCGCGGCAAGGGCAGCGCACTCCCCATTTCGAAGCGCCGCACTTCGGCGCCGCGGCCGCCGGGCGGGGCCTCGGCCAGCGCGGCCGCGAGCTCGTCGCAGCGAGCGCTGCCGGCGATCACGACGACCGGCTTGCGCGGTCGTTCGAGCTGCTCGACCTGCGCCAGGATGCGCGCCTGCAGGCGCGGCAGGTGCTCGGGCAGCAGGCCGTTGACCACCGCCGGCGCATGCGGCCCGAAGCTGATCGTCAGCGTGGACCAGACCGTGCGCTCGGCGTAGTTGTCGCGCTCGATCGAGCGCACGCGTACCGGCGAGGCCTTGCGCTTGGCCGCGAAGCGCGCGAAGTCCGGATGGGAGTCGGGGTCGAGGATCTGGAAATCGAAGCGTTCGGGCGCCGCGTTGCGCAGCGCCTCGCACACGTCGCGCACGCGCTGCTCCATCGAGCGCATGTGCGACGGCAGCGCGTCGCGCCGGCTGACGTAGTAGTTGACCTGCACGCGATCGGCCAGCCCGGCCAGGCGCGCGCGGGTCGGTTCGTCGACGGCGGTCAGCTTGAGGCGGCCGAGCTCGACGCGCGCCTGCGGTGCGTGGCGCGCGATGCGCACGGCCAGCACGGCGGCCAGCCCGCCCAGCAGCACGAGCAGCAGCAGGAGCGGCGGCCCCGTCCACGACACGCCCGCGCGCGGTTCCCGACCGTTCTTGCTCATGCGCCGGGACCTCAGGTGCGCCGCTGCTCCAGCGCGTGCGCGCACAGCCACAGGAACAGGGCCGTGAAGGCGCCAAAGTGCACCAGCGACGACAACTCGAGGCTGCCCGCCACGAAGGTCTCGTAGGGCGGCGTGAGCGCGATCGACTCGGCGAGCAGCGTCCCGCCGGCCAGCTTGGGCGCCAGTCCGTCGAGCACCGACACGACGCGCTGGTCGCCGAGCAGCACGAGCAGCAGCGCGCAGCAGGCCGTGCTCACGAAGGCCACGATCTGGTCGGCCGACAGCGCCGACAGGAACAAGCCCAGCGCGAGCAGCAGCGCGCCCAGCGCGATCAGGCCGACGTAGCCGGAGACGATCAGCCCCAGATCGGGGCTGCCGAGCACCGCCAGCATCACGACGATCGGCAGCGAGCCGATCAGGAACAAGCCGTACAGCAGCAGCGCCGCGACGAACTTCCCGCACACTGCCTGCAGCGGCACGATCGGCAGGGTCAACAACAGCTCGATCGTGCGCTGCTTGCGCTCCTCGGCCCACAGCCGCATCGTGACCGCCGGCAGGAACACCGCCAGCAGCAGCGGCATGCGCTGGAAGTAGCTGGTCATGTCCGCCGTCCCGGCCAGGAAGAACTCCTGCATGAACATCGAGTTGGCGAGCACGACGAAACCGATCGTGTAGACGTAGGCGATCGCCGATTCGAAGTACGCTCCCAGCTCGCGCCGCGCCACGACTTGCACGCCGGCGCAGAATTCGCCGAGCGAAACGCGATTGCCCGCCGCGCCCGTCGAAGCGGTCCCGCTCATGCGCTCACCTCGTCGCGAGCCGGGGCCTTGCGACGCACGATCTCGAGCACGACGTTCTCGAGCTCCTCGCCGCGCGCGGCGGCCTGCCGGCGCAGTTCCTCGACCTTGACATCGGCCAGCAGCCGGCCGTGCTGGATGATCAGCAGTCGCTCGGAGATGCCGACCACCTCCGACAGGATGTGGCTCGAGAACAGGATCGCGCGGTTCTTGCGCAGGCCCTGGATGAAGTTGCGGAAGGCGACCACCTGGATCGGGTCGAGGCCGTGCGTCGGCTCGTCGAGCACGATCACCGGCGGGTCGTGGATCAGGCTGGCCGCGACGCCGATGCGCTGCCGGTAGCCCTTCGAGCACTGCTGCACGCGCTTGTGCACGACCGCCTCGAGCCGGCAGCCCTGGATGCACCAGGCCATGCGCTCGCGCAGCGTCGCGCCGCTCAGGCCGCGCGCGCGGCCGACGAATTCGAGAAAGCGCTCGACGCGCATTCCGTCGTAGAGCGCGTTGTGCTCGGGCAGGTAGCCCAGCGCACGGCGGACCGATAGCGCGGCCGTGCGCGTGTCGTGCCCGGCGATCCGAATGGAGCCGGAATCGGGCTCCATCCAGGTCGAGATCATCTTGAGCAGGGTCGACTTGCCCGCGCCGTTGGGGCCGAGGAAGCCGACGATCTCGCCGGCGCCGATGTGGAAGGAGACGGCGTCCACGGCCAGCGTGGGGCCGTAGCGCTTGGTCACGTTGTCGACGTCGATCATGGGGGGGGCCGGCCGGGGGGCGGACCAGGATAACGAGCCAAACCCCCGAGAGTTAGCCCAAGTTCCGCAGTTGGAGAAAAGCGCGAGGTAGTTTCCGACGGCAGGTCCCGTTGGGAGGGTCCAGAGGGCCCGTTCGGCCGCGGAAAGAGCTGAAAAGTCGATGTAGTGACAACATGCCCG
>VGZE01000024.1 GCA_016872755.1 Planctomycetota bacterium | reverse complement strand
GGTGCCGGCGGCCTTGCGCCCGCCGAAGTCCATCGTCGCCGTACCCGACAACAGACCGTGCGAGCCGATCACGGCCACGCTCATCATGAACATCAGCGCCGCCAGCACACCGACGTTTTCCGGAGTCGGCGAGAGGGTGAAGTACAGGCCGATCGCTCCGAGCACGCACATCCCATAGAACAGCGCGACGGTCGGTCCCCGCCGGCTGTGGAAGAACAGGTCCGAACACCAGCCGGCGACATTCCCGCCGATCACGCCCGCGACGAACAGCAAGCCACCCCAACCGCCGCCGAAAGCGAACGGCGCCAGGCAGGCCAATGCGCCGATCGCGATCAATCCGCCGCGCGCGCGGCCGGAGAGCTTGCGCGAAGCGAGGAACAGCGCGATCCCGATCCCGAACGCGATCAGCAGGCCGGTGCCGCCGCCGACCGCGCTCCAGTCGCCCTTGCGCAGCGGGTGGTCGCCGGGAAGCGCCCACACCTCCTTCGCGTAGATCGGGAACCAGTTCATCACCGCCTGACGCAGCACGCCGGTGCAGAACTCGATCAGCGCGACCGTGAGCAGGATCGGGTGCGTGAGGATGCGCCCGATCAGGCGCAGTCCCGACACCTGCTCCGCATCGTCCGATACGCGGCCCTCGCCGGTGTCGAAATCAGCCTGACCGGCCTGCGAAGGCTGGTCGCGCAGCAGGAACAGCTCGACCGCGAACATCACGAGCAGCAGCGCCGCCGGCCCGAGGAACGCCCACCAGGTGCGCGCGATGCCCGCTTCGCTCTCGCCGGCGCGCGCGAGGATCCACTCGTTGCCGGTGAACGCGAGGAAGATCCCCGACGAGATCATCGTGCCGAAGATCCCGGAGAAGCCGCCGCGCTCGCGGATGTGGAACCAGGCCGCGTTGACCTTGACGATCGCGACCGCGGCGAAGCTCTGGAAGTACATGTTCAGCCCGTACAGCACGAGCACGCCCGTGTAGAGGCTGGCTGGATCGCTGCTGAGCGCGCGCTCGATGTGCAGACCGAGGGCGAGGTTGACGAGACCGGCGCCGAGCAGCGCGACGAGCATGGCCTTGCGCCCGCCGATGCGGTCGGTCAGCGGACCGTTGATGATGAAGGAGAGGCCGTAGACGAAGGTCCCGACTCCGAAGATCTCGCCGAAGTCGTCCTTCGACAACTGCTCGCCGAGCGCGTTCTTGGCGACGGTCAGGTTGTAGCGCCCCATGTACAGCAGCGCGTACGCGAGCCCCATCGGGAACCAGTTCCAGAAGCGCCGCATCCGGAAGGCGTCGCTGTGCGGCACGAAGACCGCGGGCGGCGTGGCGGCGCTCACGGGCGCGCCCCGCTCGCGGCGAATTCACGCGCCAGCGCGGGCAACTCCTGCACTCCCGCCACGAAGAGATCGATCGCGCCGCCGGCGCGGTCCTGCGTGATCCAGTCCGGCGTGTGCGGGTGCCGGCGCAGCACCAGCGTGCGCGGCGCGCCCGCCGCGCGCTCGCGCCGCAGCCGAGCCGGCAATGCGAGGTCGAGCGAGTACACGTCGCCGATCACCAGGTCGGGCCGTTCCTCCTCGAGCACCTGGCGGTACTTCGGCCGGTCGACGTACAGCGCGCGGCCGGCCAGCACGTCGCAGGTCGCGCTTGCGGTGTGCCACTTCTGCGCATTGCCGCGCACGCGCAGCAGCGCCTCGGGGCCGTCGACGGGCACCCCGGCGCGCGCGAACCAGTGCACGATCTTGTCCGGCGGCGAATTGGAGACGATCACGACCTCGGCGCCGAGCCCGGCCAGCTCGCGCAGCGTGTCGAGCGATCCGCGCACGACCTCGGCGGAGTGGTGCTCGCGGAAGCGCGCCATCGCATCGAGAAAGCAGCGGTTGGCGAAGGCGGTCGCGCTCTCGAAACCGGCGCGCGCGACGGCGTCGCGCAGCGGGCCGCCGGCGCGATCGAGGTGCAGCGCGAGCGCGCTGGTCGCCAGCAGCGGATCCTCGTCGACGTAGGCGGTGATGCGCCCCTCGGGCGCCCAGCCGTACTCCTCGGGCCGCGCGCGGATCGAGACGAGCAGGCGCTCGAGCTCGCCCTGCACGACGCGCCCGCACAGCGCCGAAAGTCGCGCGTCGAAGTGTTCGCGGATCGCCGCGGCCTCCTCGGCCTGGTCGGTCCACACGCCGTCGAAATCAGAGAGGATCTTCACGATTGAGGGCGAGCATCCTAACCAAGGGTCGCCCCGCTACACTCCCCCCGCGATGCCGACCTCCAGCGCCACTCACGCGCCGCTCGTGCCCACCGGGCTCGAACTGCCGCCCGATCTGCCGGTATGCCAGACCGACCTGCCGCTGGACTGGTATCAAGAGGAATTCAAGCCGTACGCGCAGGAGTACTTCGCGCTGCCCGACCACAAGCCGGCCACGCTGTTCGGTTGGCTCGATCGCTACGTCAAGCCGGCGCAGGCGCACTTCGGCGACACGCTGCTGCTGCTCGCGCACTTCTACATGGGCGGCGAGATCGTCAAGGTCATCGAGCACTACGGCGGCGGCGTCTCCGACTCCTACCAGCTCGCGCTGCAGGCGCTGCGCAACCCGCACAAGAAGGTGATCGTCGAATCGGCCGTGCACTTCATGGCCGAGTCGATCGCGCTGCTCGCGCACGACGACCAGCAGGTCTGGATCACCAACCCCAAGGCCGGATGCACGATGGAGATGCTGGCCAAGGACTACCTGGTGCTGCCGGTATCCGATCAACTCGAGGAGCGCTACGGCGACGAGTTGCTGGTGGTCGCGTACATGAACACCTCCGGGCGGCTCAAGGCGCTGGCGGGGCGCACCGGCGGCGCGGTGTGCACGTCGTCGAACGCGCACCTGGTCGTCGATTGGGCGCTGCGCCAGCACAAGCGCGTGCTCTTCGTGCCCGACCAGCACCTGGGGCGCAACACCGCACGCAAGCTGGGGATCCCCGCGGATCGCATCGCGACGCTGCCCGATCCACGCCGCGGCGCGATCAAGCTCGACGAGCACTGCGTCGCGGGCGGCCTGGCGGCGCTCGACCGCGCGCAGATGATCGTGTGGGGCTCCTACTGCGGCGTGCACACGATCTTCAGCGCGGCCATGGTGCGCTGGTGGCAGTCGCGCGGCTGGAAGGTGCTCGTGCACCCCGAATCGCCGCTCGAGGTGGTCGAGGCTGCCGACGGCTCGGGCTCGACCAACTACCTGTGGGAGGCGGTCGCCAAGGCGCCGCGCGGAGCGCGCCTCGCGATCGGCACCGAAGGACACTTCGTGAAGAACGCGCGCGAGCTCGCCAAGTCGCGCGGCGTCGAGGTCATGCACCTCGCCGACGCGCCGGGCTTCGCCAATGGCGGTTGCGGCTGCGCGACGATGAGCCGCAACGATCCGCCGCACCTCGCCGGCATGCTCGATCTGTTGCGCCAGGGACGGGCGCCGGAGCTCAACCGCGTGCTACCGGGAGACATGATCGACGAGCTGTCGATGCGGCGCGAGCGGCTCGGGGCGGTCGAACGCGCCGAACTCGTCGGGCACGCGCGGCGCGCGCTCGAGCGGATGATCGAGATCGTCGAGGGCGCGCGGAAGTAGCGCTACTTCCCGCCGAGGTAGCCGATCTGCTGGAGCTTCGACTTCGGGTTCTCGCGCTGCAGCTCGAACCGCGCGTCGTGGTCGGGCTTGCCGCCCGAGTAGAACGACCAGCGCGTGTTGATGTGGTCGGCGTCGATGAACTCGAGCCGCCCGACGTGCATGTGGCCGTCGGTCGCCGGATCGAGGTTCGTCCCGCCGTCGAACTCGAACACGAGCTCCTGCGCGCCGGGCGTCGAGAGCCGCATGCGCGGCTGGTTGCCCGCCGCGCAATAGTGCGTCAGCACGATGTCGTCGCCGTCGCAGTGGTAGACGGTCACCATCTCGTGCTCGGTGCCCTTGAACAGCGTCTCGACGACCGCGCTTCCTCCGCCGGTCAAGCGGTAGTCGACCTCGACCGGGAAGGCATCGGGGGTGCCCGCCATCGCGGTGCCCTTCCAGGTCCCCGCGAGCGCCTTCAGGCGCGCGAAGTCGGCGGGTTCCGCGGCGGCACGCGGCCGGCCGCCGCCGCTGGAGGCACCGGACAGCGCGAGGAACGGAAGGAGGGCGAGAGAGAGGTGCTTCATGGCTCGCAACAGCATGCAACAGCCGCGCGAGTCTCTCCAGTTCGCCGTGCGCAAGGGCTAGAATCTCCGGTTCGCCCCCACCCCGCTCCCGCGCCCCACGCCCTCCCGTGCCGACAAACGACGGTCCCCACGCCCTGTTCCACGGTCTCGACACCTTCGCGCGCCGCCACATCGGCCCCGATGAGCACGAGCAGCGCCAGATGCTCGGCGTGCTCGGCCTTCCGAGCCTCGCGGCGCTGATCGACGCGACCGTGCCGGCCTCGATCCGCCGGCGCACACCGCTGGCGCTGCCTCAGGCGCGCACCGAGAGCCAGTGCATCGACGAATTGCGCGGGCTCGCGCAGCAGAACCAGGTCTATCGCTCGTTCCTCGGGCAGGGCTACCACGATTGCCATACGCCGCCGGTGATCCTGCGCAATGTGCTGGAGAATCCGGGCTGGTACACCGCCTACACGCCCTACCAGGCCGAGATCGCGCAGGGGCGTCTGGAAGCGCTGCTGAACTTCCAGACGATGATCAGCGACCTGTGCGCGCTGCCGATGGCGAATGCATCGCTGCTCGACGAGGGCACCGCCGCCGCCGAAGCGATGGCGATGTGCTACGACGCGACGCGCGGCAAGTGCAACGCCTTCTTCGTGTCGCGACGCTGCCATGCGCAGACGATCGAGGTCGTGCGCTCGCGCGCCGAGGCGCTGGGCATCGAGATCCTCGTCGGCGACGAGCTCGCGCACGACTTCGGCGCGCAGAAGGTGTTCGGCGCGCTCGTGCAGTACCCGACGACCGACGGAGAGGTCGTCGACTACGCGCCGCTTGCGGCGCGCCTGCACGCGCAGGGCGGCCTGCTGGTCGCGGCCTGCGATCTGCTCGCTCTGTGCGTGCTGCGCGCGCCGGGCGAGTTCGGCGCGGACATCGCGATCGGTAGCGCGCAGCGCTTCGGCGTCCCGATGGGCTACGGCGGGCCGCACGCGGCCTTCCTGGCGACGCGCGACGAGTTCAAGCGCTCGATGCCCGGCCGCCTGATCGGCGTGTCCAAGGACGCGCAGGGCAAGCGCGCGCTGCGCATGTCGCTGCAAACGCGCGAGCAGCACATCCGGCGCGAGAAGGCGACCAGCAACATCTGCACGGCGCAGGTGCTGCTGGCCGTGATGGCCGGAATGTACGGCGTCTACCACGGCCCCGAAGGCCTGCGCGCGATCGCCGCGCGCGTGCACGGGCTGGCCAGGACGCTCGAGGCCGGCCTGTGCGAGCTGGGCTTCGCGCCCGCGCAGCACTCTTACTTCGACACGCTGGCCGTCGACTGCGGCGCGCGCGGCTCCGCCGCGGTGATCGCGGCGGCGCGCGAGCGGCGCGTCAACCTGCGCGAGCTCGACGCGCGGCGCGTCGGCATCGCGTTGGACGAGACCGTCACGCGCGCGGATCTCGAGGCGATCCTGCAGGCCTTCGGCGGCGCGGCGGCCGCGCGCCTGGACCTCGATGCGCTGGCGGCGCGCGCGGCGCGGGGCCTCGCGGCGCCCCACGCTCGGACGAGCGCCTACCTGACGCATCCGGTCTTCAACACGCACCACTCCGAACACGAGATGCTGCGTTACCTGCACCGGCTGGAGGCGCGCGACCTGTCGTTGAACACGTCGATGATCCCGCTCGGCTCGTGCACGATGAAGCTCAATGCGACCGCCGAGATGATCCCGGTCACGTGGCCGGAGTTCGGCAAGCTGCACCCGTTCGCGCCGCTCGAACAGGCGCGCGGCTACGGTGAGCTGCTGCAACGGCTCGAGGCCTGGCTGCGCGAGATCACGGGCTTCGCGGCCGTCTCGCTGCAGCCCAATGCCGGCAGCCAGGGCGAGTACGCCGGACTGCTCGTGATTCGCGCCTGGCACCGCGCGCGCGGCGATCGGCAGCGCAACATCTGCCTGATCCCGACCAGCGCGCACGGCACCAATCCCGCCAGCGCCGTGATGGCCGGCATGCAAGTCGTCGTGGTCGCCTGCGACGAGCAGGGCAACGTGGACGTGAACGATCTGCGCGCCAAGGCCGTCGAGCACGCGCCGAAGCTGGCCGCCCTGATGGTCACCTACCCGTCCACGCACGGCGTGTTCGAGGAGTCGATCCAGCAGATCTGCGCGATCGTGCACGAGCACGGCGGTCAGGTCTACATGGACGGCGCCAACATGAACGCGCAGGTGGGACTGTGCCGGCCCGGCGACATCGGTGCCGACGTGTGCCACCTCAACCTGCACAAGACCTTCTGCATCCCGCACGGCGGCGGCGGCCCGGGCATGGGCCCGATCGGCGTGGCCGCGCACCTCGCGCCGTTCCTGCCCGGACACCCGCTGACGCGGGTCGGCGGCGCGCAGGCGATCGGCCCGATCTCCGCGGCGCCCTGGGGCAGCGCGAGCATCCTGCCGATCTCGTACGCGTACATCGCGATGATGGGTGCGAACGGTCTGCGCCACGCGACCGAGGTCGCGATCCTCAACGCGAACTACATGGCCGAGCGGCTCGCGCCGCACTACCCGATCCTCTACCGCGGCAAGCAGCGCCGCGTCGCGCACGAATTCATCATCGACCTGCGCCCGTTCGAGCAGGCCTGCGGCGTGACCGGCGAGGACGTCGCGAAGCGCTTGATGGACTACGGCTTCCACTCGCCGACCATGTCGTTCCCGGTCGCCGGCACGCTGATGATCGAGCCGACGGAATCGGAGCCGAAAGCCGAGCTCGACCGCTTGTGCGATGCGCTGATCGCGATCCGCGGCGAGATCCACGCGATCCAGGAGGGACGGCTCGACGCCAAGGACAACCCGCTCAAGCACGCGCCGCACACGGCCGAGGTCGTCATCGCCGACGGCTGGAACCACGCGTACTCGCGCGAAACGGCGGCCTACCCGGCCGCGTGGTCGCGCGAGCACAAGCAGTGGCCGACCGCCAGCCGGATCGACAACGGCTACGGCGACCGCAACCTCGTCTGCACGTGTCCGCCGATCGAAGCCTACGCGGAGCCCGCGCCGGCGCCGACGCTCGCGCGGGCAGTCAGCGCGCGCTGAAACCGCAAGTGCCGGCGCGCTCCCGGCGCCGGTTCCCGCCGTCTATTCGACCCGGTTCGCGCGGAAGGCCTGTTCGTAGCCGGAACGCACGACATCGCGCGGCCCCTCCGGAAGCCCGTCGAGGAAGGCGGCGGCGGCGGCCGGATCCAAGCGAAAGGTCTGGTGGATGCGCCAACCCAGTCCGCGCCAGGTCGCGGCAGGCGAGCCGTGGGTGGAGTAGAACTCGGCCTCGCTCGTGCAATTCCTGGGCAACGGGTAGTTGCCGCGCCCGTAGCGACCGATGGCCTCGAAGAGCGCGGCTCGCCGCGGGTCGTCCGCCGCGAGCGAGGAGACGATCGACAAGGCGCCGGCGAGATCGCCCTGGTGCACCAGGTGGGCCCCCATACCGGCCAGCCAGGGTGAATCGGTGCGCGCATCGACGCGCGCGACGAGCGCGCCGGCCTCCTCGATGGAAAGCGCCCCGCCCTCGCGCAGCGCGTCGATCGCCGCGGGCAACAGCAAGTCCTGAGCCGGTTCCTCGAAGCGCAACGCGACTCGCAGCAGCGCCTCGCGGTCGCGGTCGAGGTTGCGAAACAGCTTGGGCAGGTAGTCGGCGTACTCGTACCCCTTGAAGGTCCGCAGCAGCGTCCAGCCCTGGCCGATGCCGGCCGCATTGCCGCGGCGAGCCAGTTCCACCGTCTGCAGCACGCCCAGCGCCGCGCACCCGAGCACGAGGCCCCAGGCGAGGCGGCGCAGCGCGCTGCCCCCGCGAGCGACGCGCTCCAGCGCCCACGTCGTCAACAAGAGCGCCAGCCCCCAGTGCGGCATGTAGCGCATCAACGCGCTGTAGTGGTGAAAGTAGGTCGCCTTGAACGACGAACCCAGTGACACGATCGTGAACGCGACCAGGTACAGCAGCACGAAGGCGTACACTCGCCGCGGACGGACATCGGAGTCCGATCGGCCCACCCACCAGACGATCGCGCCCGCGAACGGCAGTGCGACGAGCAACACGACCTGCACGAGGCTCGGTACCGTCATCTCGGCCACGAGATCCCTGAACCAGCCGGATTCGGACGACGTCGTCGGCACGCCTCCGAACGGATCTCCCAGAGTGCGTCCATGGATCTGGACCACGCGCACTCCGAGGTGCTTCCACATCCACACGAGCGGTGTCACGCCGATCGCGAAGCCGAGCACGAGCCAGCCCCACGCCGAAGGCGAACTCAGGCGCGGCGGAAAGCACACGAGCCAGAACGCCAGGACCGCGACCAGCGCGCCGGTCAGGAAGTCGAACCAGCATCCGAATCCGCTCAGGCATCCCAACAACAGGCACTCGCGCGCTCGCACGCGTTCGCCGGCGCCCCGCGTCAGGATCGGCATCGCCAGGTGGATCACGCCGAGCAAGATCGAGATGACGGCGAAGTGGTTGCCGACGTTCAGCAGCGCCGTCTGCTGGCAGGCCGCCGGCCCGAACACGTAGCCGAGTCCGAAGAACCACAGCGCGCGCAATCCGAACCAGCGCGCGCACAGGCTGCAGCCGACGATCAGGTTGAGCAGGTCGAAGCCGAAGGCGACCAGCTTCTGCGAGAGCAGGCTGGGACCGAAGGCGGCGAAGACGGGAGCCGTGAGAATCGACGCGACCAGGCCTCCCCCTTCGTAGGGCTGGTAGATCAGGCGCGGCCAAGGCTGGCCGACCCCGTCGAGGATCGCCTTGGCGGCCGTCCCGTGCGCCTGCTCCTCGCCCGCGAAGAACGCGTCGGCGAGCGACAGCGCGAGCACCGCGCGCGCGGCCAGCAGCAGCACGCACAACGCGAGGACCGATGGGACGGCGCGTGTGCGCCCGCTTCCGCCGTCCGAGCCCGTGCCGTGCCGTTCCACCGGCGCAGTAGAGGCCCTGTGGCGGGCGGGTTCAAGTCCGCGCGATAGCGGGCGACAGGCCTCGGGTCAGCGCTTGGGACCGTGAGCTGCCCCGAAAGGCAAGTCACCCTGCCTTCCCGGCTGTGTTGTCGCGCGAGCACAAGCAGTGGCCGACCGCCAGCCGGATCGAGAGCGGCGACTGCGACCGCAACCTTGGCTGCACGTGCCCGCCTCTCGACGAGCATGCGGAGCGCGCGCCGTCCGCGACACCCGTCCCGGCGACGAGCGCGCGCCGTCTCCGACACCTGTCCCGGCAACGAACGCGCGCCGTCCCCGACACCCGTTCCGGCGACGAACGCGCGCCGAGGGCGCGGGCGTGCCGGCGTTCATTCCAGGCGGTTGGCTCTGAAGGCCTGCTCGTATCCGGACCTGGCGGCCTCGCGCGGCCCCTCGGGAAGCCCATCGAGGAAGGCGGCAGCGCCAGCCGGATCCAATCGAAAGGTCTGATGGATGCGCCAACCCAATCCACGCCAGGTCGCGGCGGGCGAGCCGTGGGTGGAGTAGAACTCGGCCTCCAGCGTGCAATTCTCGGGCAGCGGGAAGCTGCCGCGTCCGTAGCGGCCGATGGCCTCGAGGAGCGCGTCTCGCCGCGGGTCGTCCTTCGCGAGCTTGGTGACGGTCGAAAAGGCCCTGCCGAGATGGCCTTGCCGCACCAGGTGAGCCCCCATGCCGACCAGCCATGATGAATCGGTCCGCGCGTCGACGCGCGCGACGAGCGCGCTGGCCTTTTCGACGGAAAGCACCCCGCCCTCGCGCAGCGCGTCGATCGCCGCGGGCAACAGCAGGTCCTGAGCCGGTTCCTCGAAGCGCAACGCGACTCGCAGCAGTTCCTCGCGGTCGCGGTCGAGGTTGCGGAACAGCTTGGGCAGGTAGTCGGCGTACTCGTACCCCTTGAAGGTCCGCAGCAGCGTCCAGGCCTGGCCGATGCCGGCCGCACTGCCGCGGCGAGCCAGATCCACCGTCTGCAGCGCGCCCAGCGCCGCGCACCCGAGCACGAGGCCCCAGGCGAGGCGGCGCAGTGCGCTGCCCCCGCGAGCGAGGCGCTCCAGCGCCCACGTCGTCAACAAGAGCGCCAGCCCCCACTGCGGCATGTAGCGAATCAGCCGGCTGAAGTGGTGAAAGCTGGTCGACTTGAACGACGAGTTCAGCGACACGATCGTGAACGCGATCAGGAACAGCAGCACGAACCCATACACTCGCCGCGGACGGACATCGGAGTCCGATCGGTCCATCCACCAGACGATCGCACCCGCGAAAGGCAGTGCGACGAGCAACACGACCTGCACGAGGCTCGGTACCGTCATTTCGGCCACGAGGTCCTTGTACCAGCCCGATTCGGACGACGCCGTCGGCACGCCTCCGAACGGATCGCCCAAGGTGCGCCCATGGATCTGGAACACGCGCACTCCGAGGTGCTTCCACATCCACACGAGCGGTGTCACGCCGATCGCGAAGCCGAGCACGAGCCAGCCCCACGCCGAAGGCGAGCTCAGGCGCGGCGGAAAGCACACGAGCCAGAACGCCAGGACCGCGACCAGTGCGGCGACCTGGAAGCTGAACCAGCATCCGAATCCGCTCAGGCACCCCAACCACAGGCACTCGCGCGCTCGCACGCGTTCGCCGGCACCCCGCGTCAGGATCGGCATCGCCAGGTGGATCACGCCGAGAAAGATCGAGATGGCGGCGAAGTGGTTGCCGACGTTCAGCAGCGCCGTTTGCTGGCAGGCAGCCGGCCCGAATACGTAGCCGAGCCCGAAGAACCACAGCGCGCGCAATCCGAACCAGCGCGCGCACAGGCTGCAGCCGACGATCAGGTTGAGCAGGTCGAAACCGAAGGCGACCAGCTTCTGCGAGAGCAGGCTGGGACCGAAGGCGGCGAAGACGGGAGCCGTCAGGATCGAGGCGACCAGGCCCCCTCCTTCGTAGGGCTGGTAGATCAGGCGCGGCCAGGGCAGGCCGACCCCGTCGAGGATCGCCTTGGCGACGGTCCCGTGCGCCTGCTCCTCCCCCGTGAAGAACGCGTCAGCGAGCGACAGCACGAGCACCGCGCGCGCGGCCAGGAGCAGCACGCACAAGGCGAGGATCGACGGGACGGCGCGTGTGCACCAGCTCCCGCCGTCCGAGTCCGTGCCGCGCCGTCCCACCGCCGCAGTAGAGGCCCCGAGGCGGGCGGGCGCAAGTGCGCGCGAAAGCGGGCGACGAGCCTCGGGTCAGCGCTTGGGACCGTGCGCTGCCTCGAACGGCAAGTCATCTTCGCCTTGCCGCCCACCGCCAGCCGGCGACGAAAGCTCGTCGCCTGACTGTCTCCATCCCCGATAGACCTGCAACTCGGGGCCGAGCCGTTGGCTGGTCCAGAACCGCGTCAGGCTCCAATCGTCGAGCGAGTCACCGTTCGTATCCAGGGTTGGGTCCGAGCAGCCCGAGTCGAACTTCCGGATCAGCTCCTCGCTCGGCGGAGGTTGGGGGCCGCGTCGCGCATGGCGACGGCCGCCATGCGGTCCCGCGGCATCGTTCTCCTTTCCCTGATCTCGATCCGCCCGGTCATGTTGTCCCGGCGGGAGCTCCGCGCTGATCGGCAACGCGACGATGTAGTCGGCGCTCGTGGAGTCCTTGATCTCCAGCAGACGTTCGGCCACGTCCGGGTACTTGGCAATCAAGGCGTCGTGGCCGGGCATCCGGCCCGATGGAAAGGCCACCGGCCCCGCGATCGAATTCACCAGGTTCGCGTCGCGCAGCAGATGAAGAGCCCACGGGGAGTGCAGATGCTGGGGCAGCCACCGCACGCGCTGGACGTCCATCGCCAGCGGCGCGTCGACTCCCAGCGGCAGTGCGATGCGCGTCCGATCCGGCAGTGTCTCGCGCGCCCAGCCGGCGAGGGCTTCGACCGTCGTCGGCTGCGCCCACCTCCAAGCGCTCCGCACGACCGGCGCACAGCAGAGCACGCACAAACAGGCGAGTCCCACCCGCCAGGAGGCTCGCTGCCAACGCCCCGTCATGGCCGCCTGCATCGCATAGGCCGCCGCCAACGCGAGCAGCGGGATGAGCGGAAGCGCGAAGCGCGTGAAGGTGCGGGCGTAGGATCCGATCGCCAACGCGTACACGACTCCGAAGGCCGCTGCGACGAACCACTCCTCGCGCCCCGGCGCGATCAACGCGCGCCACAGGCCGCCGCGCAGCCGGTACAACCCGAGCAGCAGCCCGCACACGCCCAGCACGAGCAGGACGGGTTCGGTGATCGCAAGGAACTTCGCGACGAGCCCGAACCCGCTACCGTCGAAATCCTCGACCTTCAGCAGGTGTCCGCTGAGATTGACCTTCGGACCCGCTTCCGGCGTTGTGAGATCCACCGTCCGCTCCCGCCCCATCAAGTCCGGATACGAGATCCAGAACGAAGCCAGCACCGGCAAGAGCACGAGCAGGGTCGACGGAAGGAGAATGCGGCGCTCGCGCCGAGCGCGCAGCAGCTCGACCGCGGCGAGCGGCACCAGCACGGCGAGTCCATTGTGCAAGCAGGCGACCGGCAGCGCGCAGGCACAACCCGCCATGAGCGCGGTCCACGCGCCGCCGCGGCGCGCACGGTGCGCGAGCGCGAGCAGCGCGAGCAGCACGAAGGTCGTCAACGCGCCGTGCGGCCTGGCCTGCGTCGTGAACAGCGCATGCAGCGTGCTGACGGCGACGAGGAACGCCGCCGCGAGCGCGCCGTATTGCCCTAGTGCGCGCCGGCCGAGGAGGTAGACCAACGGCAGCGCTCCGAGCCCGAGCAGCAAGACCAGCCACCGCACGAGCAGGTAGGGCCGCGAGGCCGCGGCAAGTTGCTCCTCGAGCGCTCCCGGTGCGAGCGTCGGCACCACGCGTCCCGGCAGCGCGGCCGCGAGCGCGCCCAACAGCGGCGGGTACTGTCGGTTCAAGGCCGGCTCGCGGGTCTTCTCTCCACGCCATTGCGCATCGAAGTGGCTCGCCTGCTGCACCAGCACCGCGTCCGACTCCGGGATGCAGGGCAAGCCGCGATCGATGGCCGGCAAGCGCACGGCCAATGCGAGCACGAGGACGACCAATAGTCCGACGACGGCGGGAAGCCCGAACAGGCGCGGCGGCGGGTTCGCAGGTGCTCCCGACTCCGTCACCTCGGATCCAGTCATGCGAGTCTCTTCCAAACTCGACCTCTCTCGGCAGCCAGAGTGTATCGATTGTGTGCGGACGATTGGTTCGCGAAGAAGTCCTCGAGGGTGCCGCGGGCCCTGCTTGCAGATCTAGGCGCTGATTTTCACCGGCACAACGGCGCCGCTCTTCCTGACCAGCGGCCGCCCCATGACCTGCTTGGCCTTGCCCGCACTTCCGCGCGGATCCCCCTCTGATCCGCGCAACCGGCTAGTCCGGGGTCCGTGGACCGAGATCCCCGCACAGCGCGACCTTGGGCGCGTTGTGGATGTCGAGCACGATCGCCTGGACCAGCATCTGGAAGCCCAGGATGATCGGCATCGCCGCGAGCATAACCTGCCCCGAACTCGCGTAGGAACCCTGCGCGTCCATCGTGTACCACAGCACGCAGCCGAAGGCCGCGCCGATCAGAAGCAGCGGCAACCCGAGCAGCAGGAACACCGAGACGGCTCCGAAATCGTACAGGAAGTAGCGCCACGCGATCCGGCGCAGGAAGCCGTGCAGCAGTCGCGGCGGGAATCCGAGCAGCGTGCGCGTGATCGACAGCGACGAGTGCTCGTCGCCGTAACGCGCGGGAATCGCCACGTCGAGCACGAGCGCGCGCTGGATGCCGAGCTCGATCAGCAGGCCGCTCTCGAAGAAGTAGCGGTCGGGAAGTCGCTTGCGCAGCAGGCCGAGGACGTCGGTGCGCAGCGCGAGGTAGCCATTGGCCGGATCGAACAGACCCCAGTGCCCTGACGCGAACTTGACCAGGAAGGTCAGCCCGGTGTTGCCGACGATGCGCACCAGCGGCATCTGGCGCAGCGCGCGGCCGTCGGCCCAGCGATTCCCCTTGGTCATGTCCGCGCGACCGTGGTACAGCGGCGCCACGAGCTGCGGCAGGTAGGCCGGGTCCATCTGGTCGTCGCCGTCCATCTTCACGACGATGTCCAGACCCAGGCGCCGCGCTTCCTCGAAGCCGGTCTGCATCGCCGCGCCGACGCCGCCATTGTGCTCGCGCCGCAGCACGCGCACGCGCGGGTCGCGCAGCGCGTCGAGCACGGCCAGCGTGTCGTCGGGGCTCTTGTCCTCGACGCACAGGATCGTCTCGACCCACGCGGGGATCCCGGCCACGACGCGCTCGATCTGCTTGGCGACGCGATAGCACGGGATCACGACGCCGATGCGCGCACCCGGGAACGGATGTGCGTGCTCTTCGGCCTGCGCCTCCGAGCGCGTCCCGCCGGGGCCGCCCCTTCGCTCGATCTCTCTCATCCCGCGCATCCGCGACATGCTACTTCGAGGATTGGAAAATGGGCGCCCTTTCGGGCCGGTGCCAGGCCTGCGGGGCGATCCCATACAGCGAAAGCACGGTCGGCGCGATGTCCGTGACGGCGACGCTCGTATGCGGGCTGCTGACGCGATGCCCCTTGCGCCAGCCGATCAGCAGTCCGGCGTCATTGTGGTGGGCCGTCGACTGGTCGTTGTTCCAGTGCTCGCTGATGTGACGCGCGAAATCGGCCTGGAAGGCCGGGTTCAGGCTCGAGCGGATCCGCAGCGGCGCGCCGCCGGCGCGACTGCGGCGCGGCATGTTGAGCTCGAGGAACAGCTGCCGTCCGCGCTGCTGCGCAGTGAAGAGGGACTCTCCGGGCAGCACGTGCAGCGCGCTCACCTTCTCGAGGGCGGCGCCGGCCGCCGCCGTGTTGGCGCAATTGACGGTCAAATCCGGGTTCATCTGGTGCAGCACCGTGTAGTCCGTCAGCCCGATCGCGTCGAACAACTCACGCTCGCGCACCAACCTCACGACGGGGTTGTGGATCTCGTCGCACGGGTCGAAGGGCCGCGCGCCCAGGCCGGTGCCGAACAGGATCCAGCCGCCGTCGGGGACCTCGTCGATCATACGGGCCAGCACGCGGTCGCTGAAGCGGAAGCTGGTCTCGATCCAGTGTTCGAACTTTTGTTCGTAGCGCTTGCGCGCTTCGACGCTGGCGAAGAAGCGCTGGTCGGTCTCCGAGAGCCGGTCCTGGAAACGCTGCGGCTCGGCGGCGCGCCAGTAGCGGTGCAGCATGTACGCGGTGTGATTGAGGTGCACCGCGGTGTAGGCCGGGCGGTGTCGGCGGTACAGCTTGTGGAACACCTCGAACGACAGGTACGAGTGCAGCATCGCGCGCTCGGGCTCGCGATGCGCGCCGAGCAGCTTCTCGGCCGGGATCTGCGCCACGCTGCGCGCGACAGTGCCGAGGCTCACGCCGACGGTGGTCGCCTTGAGCAACAGCCCGAGTGCATTGGCGCCCTTGAGCCCGAAGCCCTCGCTGTAATTGCGCGCGGCGTACAGGTTGAACTCCTGCACCGGGCGCGCCGAGCGCGGGAAGCACTCGGATTCGTCGGCCAGCGTTTCGGGCACGTAGAAGCAGGCCGAGCCCGTCGAGCGCGGCGGGTAGCTCATCAGGCAGCCGAAGATCCCGATGGGAATTCCGGCGCGGTCCAACACGTCCCAAACGCAGCGCTCGCGCAGCGCCGAGGTGTCCTGGCCGAAGCCGACGATCCCGTGCTCTTCGGGCGCCAGGCCGGTGTAGACCGACGGCCAGATGATCCACGGGCTGATCTCGCGCCAGGACCTGTCCTTCTTGGCGTTCCAACCCGGGACGCGCGTGTTGACGATGGCTCCCTCGGACAACAGGCGCGCAAAGGCCGGCAGCTTGCCCTGCCCGACGAGTTTCTCGAGAAAATGCCGTTCCGCCTCGTTGACTTCGAGGAAGAGCACGGAAGTCCCGAGCGAATGGCCGGCCTGGATCATGCGCTAGCGCCCGGTAGGGTTCGAAAAAGGATACCCCGCCCGAGCGGCACTAGAAACGGACCCCCGCGATCCGGGCGGCCACCAGACGGATGAGCACGGCCGAGGCCAGGAACGAACTGCCGGTCGCCAAGGCCGCGCCGGCGATGCCGAGGCGCGGGATCAGGATCGCGTTGCCGAGCGCGTTGCTGGCCACCGATGCGAGCATGAACAGCGTGTGCCAGCCGGGGCGATTGGCCATCAGGAGCACTTGCTGGAAGGGCAGGTAGCCCGCCGCCAGGGCGATGCCGGCCATCAACCACACGAAGGGCCAGAACGAGTGCTCGACGTACTCGGGCCGGCCCATCAGCACGCCGACGCCGAACGAGTAGCCGGCCACCGCCACGACGGCGACCGCGCCCATCACGAGCCAGGTCAGGCGCATCCCGCGCCGCACGAAGGCCGTCAGTTCGGCGTGCTGCCCCGCGGCCAACAGGCGCGCGAGCACCGGATTGAAGTTGCTCTGCAGCACGGTGATCAACTGGAACACGCCCTCGGCGATGTGCAGCGCGACCGCGTAGTAGCCGGTGGCGACCGCGCCGTAGCCGAACAGCCCGATCATCCAGACGTCCAGGCGCGTGTTCAACTCGAGCAGCACGCCGGAGACCATGCTCTTCAGACCGAAGCGGAAATGCTCGCGCGCCCACGCCAGCGCGCGGCCGCCCGGCGCGGACACCACGCGCAGGAGTTCGATGGCGAGCAGCAGCGCGAGCAGCCCCTCGGCGAAAGTGAACAGGAACGCGACGCGCTCGGCGGGCCAGCCCAGCGCGTGCACGACGAACGGGCCGGCCAGCATGCCGAGGTAGCGCAGCGACTGGTACACCGCGTACGCGCGCATCCGCTGCAGGCCGTTGACGACGCCGAGCGCGACCTTGTTGAGCGCGAAGCAGAACAGGCCCGGCAGTGCCCAGGCCAGGCTCGTCGCGAGCTCGGGCATCTCGATCAATCCGGCCCAGAAATCGCGCGTCAGGTACAGCGCGGCGCAGGTCAGCGCGGACTGCAGCGCGACGGGCACGAGCGCGCTCGCGACGATGCGCCCGACCTCGTGCGGGTCGCCCTGGTGTTCGGCCACGGCCCGCAGCGCCGAGCGGTCGATGCCGCCGCTGCCCAGTTGGGACGCGAAGATGTAGACGACCCAGGTCTGCTCGAACAGCCCCAGTCCGGCCGTGCCGTAGAGCTGGTCGATCACGCGCAGCAGCAGCAGCCCGCAGACCGCGAGGATGCCGATGCTGCCGAAGTTCCACAGCACGCCCTCCTCGAAGCGACCGATGCGCCGGGAGCTCATGAGCAGGTCGGGCTAGTACAACTTCGGCGCGGCGTTGATCACCTTCAACGCCTCCTCGACGTTGAAGCCGACGATCTGGCCGTACTCGCGAATCGACGGGAAGCGCGGCTTGTTCAGCTCCTTCGCGCGCTCGAGCGCCTGCTCGCGCGTCAGGTGCCCTTCGCGCACCATGTTCGACAGCATCACCTCGTCCTCGCCGAATCCGGCGATCGTCTGGTAGATGTAGTTGTAGAAGGGCGCAGTGCCGTCGCCGATCCGCCACGTCGTCTGCGTGTCGGTCGCGACCTCCCAATCGAATTCGCGCCGGATCGTGCCGACGATCTCCTGCTCGCGCCACGGCAGGTAGTGGAACAGGTACAGGAAGTCGTCCTTCTGCACGAACGTGTAGTAGTAGGCCTTGAACGTGTCCCACAGCGACTCGTTGAAGTAGGCCGGATTGCGCACGTAGTTCTTGAAGTAGTACCACAACAGCGCCATCTCGTTGCGGAACGAGAGCCCGGTCAGCGTCATGCCGTGATCGTCCTCGAAGATCCCGCACAGGCCCGTCTTGTACGGCGTGTCCTCGATCATGTTGCCCGTGCAGAAGATCACGAGCTTGATGCCGGTCTCCTTCCGGATCTGCCGCGCGTAGTGGTAGAACTCCTTGTCGCCGGCCGTGAACAGCGTGACCATGCCGACCTCCGGCCGCTTGAGCCACGCCTCGATGTTCTTGCGCACGTAGCGCCGCTTCGCCGCGATGTCGGCCGAGCGCAGGATGTGCTCGACGCCGAGCGTGCCGCAGATGCGCGCCTGGTTGCGCCGCGCGAGGTCGGTCACCAGTCCCCAATCGAGCGTGAAGGCGACCGGGTTCATGCCCAGTTCCTTCTTCACGTAGTTCAATCCGAAGGCCGAGTCGCGTCCGCCGGAGAACGCGACGATCACGTCGGGACGTCCGTCCTTGCTGCGATACGGCTCGACCGCCTTCAGCAGCGCCTCCTTGCCCTTGGGCTGGATCGACTTCCAGCGCCGGCAGTACGCGCATACGCCCTGCGCGTCGAAGCGCATGAACGGGTAGGTATCGGGCAGGATGCACTGCTTGCAGCGCTGCACTTCGCGGCGCTTCTTCGAACGATCGACGATCGCCAGCGGACGCGCCCCGCTCGGCAGGACCGGGCGCTGCTCGGGCACGGCCGGCGCCTCGGCACGCGCCGCCTCGATCTCCCACCAGGCCGGCGTCTGTGGAACCGGCGCCTGCAACAGCTCGAAGGGCCGCTCGGCCAAGGTGGCGAGGTCGAGCACGATCCCCGTCTTGGCGCGGATCGGCCGGTAGCTGATCTTGCCGACCACGCTCTCGATGCCCATCGTGTCGACCAGCGACTGCAGGATGAAGCGCTCGGACGCGAAGGCGAGGAAGGTATTGCGCTCGTTGCGGATCGTGAACAGCGAGCCGGTGTTGGTGGCCAGTGCGATCTCGCGCCGATCGTCGAAGAAGATCGCCGTGCTGGCCGCGCCGAAGATCTCGCCGAAGGCCAGGCGCACCGCCTCGCCGACATCGTTGCTGCGGTCGAGGAACTTGCGCACCAGCTGCAGCAGCACCTCGGTGTCGACGTCGTAGCGGCGCACGAGGTCGGTGTGCTTGCGCCACAGCGCCGCGTCGTTGACGACGATGCCGTTGTGGATGCCGACGACCCCCGGCACGATCACCGGCTGGTTGTTCTCGTTGTCCGACTGCGCACCGTTGGTGACCATGCGCGAGTGGCCCATGGTCGCCAGCAGTCCGGCGCGCCCGTCCGCCGCGACGGCTCCCGACTGCACGCGACCGAAGGCCGCCTCGGCCTTGGCGACCAGCTCGTGGAAGACCGGGTTGGCGAGCAGCAGGCTGACCTCACCGGCCTGCTTGACGACATCGATGCCCGCGCCGTCATGGACGACGAAGCCGGCGGCCTCGTTGCCGCGCGTCTCGGAAAAGCGCAGCAGGGCCTCGACGACCTTCCCGATGAAGCTCGCCGGGATGGCGGGGTCCTTGCCGTAGACGGCACCGAAGATTCCACACATGAGGGCAGGCAGGCCTGGGGGCGGGGACGAAGGCGGAAGATCCTATCGGAAAGAACGCCGTCGACGATGCAGCGAGGGAAAACGATTCCTACGCTCTTTCGATGCGCCCCCCGCCTCCGTCCGCGTCCGCGGCCCCCGAAATGCGCGGCATCTGGACGGTCATCGGCGCGTCGTCCGCCGGCACGCTGATCGAGTGGTACGACTTCTACATCTTCGGGAGCCTCGCGACGGTCTTGGCCGGCGCGTTCTTTCCGAAGGGCGATGCCTTCGCCTCGCTGCTCTACACGCTCGCCACGTTCGCGACCGGTTTCCTCGTGCGCCCGTTCGGCGCGCTCGTGTTCGGCCGCATCGGCGACATCGTCGGCCGCAAGTATGCATTCCTGGTCACGCTGCTGATCATGGGCGGGTCGACGACGGCGATCGGCCTGCTGCCGACCTACGAGCAGGTCGGCGTGCTGGCGCCGATCCTGCTCGTCGCGCTGCGCCTCCTGCAGGGACTGGCGCTCGGCGGCGAGTACGGCGGCGCCGCGACCTACGTCGCCGAGCACGCGCCGCAGCATCGCCGCGGCTTCTACACGTCGTTCATCCAGACGACGGCGACACTCGGTCTCTTCGTCTCGCTGGGCGTGATCCTGCTGTGCCGCACGCAGCTCGGAGAGCAGCAGTTCGTCGAATGGGGCTGGCGCCTGCCGTTCCTTGGCTCGATCGTGCTGGTGGTCTTCTCCTACGCGATCCGCCGCAAGCTGCAGGAATCGCCGGTCTTCGCCGCCCTCAAGGCGGGCGGCCGCACATCGGCGCGGCCGATCCGCGACAGCTTCGGCAACCGCGCGAACCTGCGCCTCGTGCTGCTCGCGCTGTTCGGCGCGACGATGGGCCAGGGTGTCGTCTGGTATACAGGTCAGTTCTACGCGCTGTACTTCCTGCAGACCGTGCTCAAGGTCGACTACGTGCTCGCGAACCAGATCGTCGCGTGCGCGCTGCTGGCGGCGACCCCGTTCTTCGTCGTGTTCGGCGCCTTGTCGGACCGGGTCGGGCGCAAGCCGCTGATGCTCGCCGGCTGCCTGCTCGCGGTCGCGACGTGGATTCCGATCTACCAAGCCATGGGCGAGGCCGCGACGGCGGCGGGCGGACCGCAGGCGCTGCGCCTGGGTGTGTTGGTATTCGTGCAGGTGCTGTACGTGACGCTCGTCTACGGGCCGATCGCCGCGTTCCTCGTCGAGCTGTTCCCCGCGCGCATCCGCTACACGTCGATGTCGCTCCCCTACCACATCGGCAACGGCGTGTTCGGCGGGCTCGTGCCGCTGATCGGAGTGTGGGCCGTCAAGCACTTCGACAACCGATACGCCGGGCTGTGGTACCCGATGGCGATCGCGAGCATCACGGTCTTCGTCGGCGCACTCTTCGTGCGCGAGCGGCGCGACACCGATCTCGCTGACTGATAGCTCAGGGCTTCCAGCCGAGCAACTCGTCGACGGTGCCGACCGACACCGAGTGGTAGCCCGACCGCGCCCGAGCGTAGATCTCGCGCGCCCAGGCGAGATCCTCCGGCCTTACCGCGAGAGCGGCGTAGAGCGGCTTGAGGAACTTGCGCCGTCCGATCGTCAGCAGGAAAGCGGAGAGTTCGCCTTCGACCAGCTCGCGCTCCCCCGCCTTCACGCACAGCTCGAGCCACTGGAACTGGATCTCGCGGTTGCCGCTGTGCGTGAACGCGAAGGTCGCATCGAGCTCGCGCAGCCGTGCCGCGCTCGCGCCGGGACATGCGCCGAGCAGGAAGCGCAGCCACTGTCCGGTGACCCAGCCCTGCGTGTCGAGCGCGCGCGCCGCCGCGCCGCCCTTCCAGCGCTCGACCTCGCGATCGACGACGCGCAACAGCGGCGAGTCGGAGCGCGGCGCGTCGGAGGGCAGGCCCGTGCCGTCGATCCACGCGCGCAAGTCCAGCGCGGCGCGCGCGGCCGGATGCATGGCGAGCAGGCGCGCATCGAGATCCGCGAGCATCTCGTCGGTCGTCACGCTCGTGAACGCGTGGCGCTCGAACCAGCCGAGCATCCACGCATCGAAGGCCGTTCGGCCGACCAGCTCCTCGACGCGTCGCAGGAACAGCGCGCCCTTCTCGTACGGCACGCTCGTGAACGCGTCGTCGGGGCCCCTGCCGTCGAGCTCGCAGTGCAGCACGTGCTGCCACGGCTCGAGCTCGGCCATCTCGCGCTCGAGCTCGGCGCGCGCGAGCTCGCGCTCGAGCAGCGCCCGCTGCGGGCCGTAGACCGCCTCCATGATCCGATTCTCGCAATAGACGGTGAAGCCCTCGTTGAGCCAGAAGTCGCGCCAGGTCGCGTTCGTGACGAGGTTGCCCGACCAGGAGTGCGCGAGCTCGTGGGCCACCAACGCCACCAGCGACTTGTCGCCCGCGACGATGGTCGGCGTCGCGAAGGTCATGCACGGATTCTCCATCCCGCCGAACGGGAAGGACGGCGGCAACACGAGCAGGTCGTAGCGCCCCCAGCGATACGGGCCGAACAGCCGCTCGGCCGCCGCCACCATCGCCTCGGTGTCCTCGAACTCGCGCGCGCAGGCCTCGACGAGGGCCGGCTCGGCCCACACGCCGCAGCGCTCCGAGAGCGCGCGGAACTCGAGCTCGCCGCACGCGAGCGCGATCAGGTAGCTCGGGATCGGCTTCGATTGACGGAAGCGCCAGGTTTGGTCGGCGGCGAAGGCCGAGCTCTCGGCGCTCATCAGCGGCCGCAGGCCGGCCGGGCAGCGGATGCGCGCTTCGTAGGTCACTCGCACGCTCGGCGAATCCTGCAGCGGGATCCACGTGCGCGTCAGGATCGACTGGCCCTGGCTGAGCAGGAACGGGTGTCGCTTGCCGAGGGTCTGCGCCGGGTCGAGCCACTGCAACGCGAGCGCGTCGGGCCGCGTGCGGTAGTGCACGCGGACGGCGCGATCGGCGGGCTCGAGCTCGATCGCGAGCGCCGCGCCGAGCAGCGGATCCTCGGACGAGAGCGTGAAGCGCCGCGGCTCTTCGCCGTGGCCGGTCACGCGCTCGATCGCCAGGTTCTGCGCGTCGAGCACCAGCGCTGCCCGCGGATCGAGACGCTCGAACTCCAGGTACGCGCTGCCGCGCGCCTCCTTGCGCTCGAAATCGAGCTCGAGGTCGAGCGCGACGTGCGTGACGCGCACCTCGTGCGGACGAGCGTGGGAGTGGAGATCGAGCGCGGCGTCCGGCGAGTCGGCGGTTGAGCGCATGGTGGCACAGGCTCCCAGCGCGGCGGCGAGGAGCACGAAAGGGAGCGCGGGGAGTCGCATCGGCGCGCCATGCTACCCGCCGCGCCCCGCTCAGGTCCGCCGTCGATCGGGCCGATAGCGGCAGGATGAACGCGTCGACCGAGCAGGAGGTCTTCTGGCAGGGCCAATTCGGCTCGGAGTACACCGAGCGCAATGCGGGTGAACGCGCGATCGCGTCCAACACCGCGCTCTTCGCGCGCATCCTGTCGCGCACGCGCGGCATCGGCTCGGTGCTCGAGCTCGGCTCGAACCGCGGCAACAATCTGGTCGCGCTGCGCCGGCTGCTGCCCGCCGCGCAGCTCTCGGCCGTCGAGATCAATCCGACCGCGGCGCAGCACGTGGCTGCGACGCTGCCCGACGTCGAACTGCACCGCACGTCGATCCTGCGCTTCGAGCCGGAGCGGCGCTGGGACCTCGTGTTCACCAAGGGCGTGCTGATCCACATCGCGCCCGAGGAGCTCACGCGCGTCTACGATCTGATGCGACGCGCCGCGGCGCGTTACGTGCTGGTCGCCGAGTACATGAACCCAACGCCGGTCGAGGTCAATTACCGCGGCCACGCCAACAAGCTGTTCAAGCGCGACTTCGCGGGCGAGCTGCTGGACCGCTGCCCCGAGCTCGAGTTGGTCGACTACGGGTTCGCCTGGCGACGCGATCCCAATTTCGCGCAGGACGACCTGACGTGGTTCCTGCTCGCGCTGCGCGACGCCGGCGCGGACTAGCCGCGCTCGACCTCCCACACCTCGGCGCCGAAGTGGTTCCACGGCAGGCGCCCCTCGTCGCACTCGGCCCCCACCGAGAACTGCACGTCGACGAAGTACACGATCACGCTGGGCGTCGCGGGCCGCAGGTTGCGGCAACCGTGCGCGACGCCGGGCGGAATGCGCACCAGCCTCGAATTGCCGTCACCGAGCACGTGGCGCGTGACGAGCCCCTCGCTGGGACTCCCCTTCCGCACGTCGGCCAGCACGAGCAGGATCTTGTCGGACGGCGGCACGTACCACACGTCGGTCTGGCGCTTGTGCAGGTGGAAGGCCTTGATCGCGAGCGGCTCCATCGAGCTGTAGTTGATCTGCCGCGCGACGAAGCCGTTGAGCTGCTGGTGCACGCCCCCATCGAGCCGTCCGAGCTCCGTCATCGAGCCGCCGTCGTCGTTGAAACGCTTCAACTCGACCCACTGCACGCCGTCGATCTGCGCGCGCTTGCCGTAGTCCTGCAAGCCGTACTTCGCCGCGGCCTGCGCATTGAAGGGAGATCCGGAGCTGACGGGTGCGGGAGGTTGCGACATGGTTGCCGCCGAAGATCGCTCGGCGAGCGCTCGAGCGCAAGCCCGAGGCGATTTTGCGACTCCGCGGCCCGGCGCGCACAATCTGGCCAGCGTGCCCGCCGCCTTTGCCCTTGCCCTGATCGGATGCGCCGCGCAGCAGCCGGCCGAAGCGCGGCCAGCTCCGCTCCCGCTGCTGCTGCACGTGCGCGACGCGGGCGGACAGCCGGTGGTCGGCGCCAGCATCGACTTGTTCCGGCGGGCCGCCGAGATGCCGCCCGAGCAGCTCGAGGCGGAGCTGCTCGACCCGTGGTCGCACGTGCCGGCCGTGCACAAGACACTCGTCACCGACGCGGCCGGCCGCGCCGAGACCGCGGTGGAGGCCTGGGGCTTGGGCGTCGAGCTGCGCGCTCGGGCCGCGGGCCTGCGCGCCCGTGGCGCGTGGAAGCCCGGCGATCCGCTCGCCGTGGTGCTGCAGGCCCGACCGGGCCATGACCTCTCCGTCCGCGCGCTCGACGATGACGAGCACCCAGTCGCCGGCGCCGCGCTGGCCCTGTGGATGCACCGCGGCGATGGCGGCATCGAGCGCGTCGCGGCCGTGCGCTCCGATGCGCAGGGTCTGGCGAGTTTCGCCGACGTCGAGGGCCGTTGGCTCGAGGACGCCCGCATGTACGTGGGACAGGACGGTCTCGCGCTGCCGCCGATCGAGCTCGAGGTGGAGCGCGCCGCCTTGCCGCTGGCCGAGCCGCTCACGCTGCCGATCCGCGCGCGAGCGGTGCTCGAGCTCGCCCTCGATGGCGCGGAGGCCGCGCACGTGCCGCTGCGACTCGCGACCGCGCATGTCGACGCCGACGGCGCCTTCACGCACTGGACCTGGCGCAGCGTGCTCGGCCCGACCTGCGTGCTGCCGGGACTGGATCCGGATGCGCGGCTGATGCTGAGCGCGGAATCGGCGCTGCTCGGCAGCGCGAGCGCGATCCTGGAGCCCGAGCCGCTCGTGCGGGGCGCGCGCACGGCGCGGCTGCGCCTGGAGAATCCGGGCGCGTCGATCCAGGCGCGGCTGCGCGGTCCCGACGGGCGCTGGCTCACCGACACGTGGGTCGAGACGCGCCTGTTGCTGCGCTCACTCGATCGCGCGGCCTCGGGCGCGAGCTTCGTGCGGCGCCTGCGCTCGGACGCACTGGGGCGGCTGCACGTGCCGCTGGGTCCGTCGCTGGCCGAGTTCCAGGTGCGAATGGTCGTGCTGGCCGATCCGCGCGACGCCGATCCCTGCGGGGCTTCGCTGTCGGCGCAGCGCGAGGGCGGCACGCGCACGCTCGAGCTCGGCGACGTCGACTGCGCGCGCTACGTGCGCCTGTGCGCGGGCCGGGTCGAGGACGAGGCCGGCGCGCCGCTCGCCGACGTCGAGGTCGTCGCGCGGGATCAGTCCTTCGGCGAGCACTGGAGCACGACGAGCCGGGGCGACGGCAGCTTCGAAGTGTGGGGCCTGCGGCGCTCGAATTCGCTGCGCGTCGAGGCGGCCGGCGCGCGCGAGCTGGTCGAGCTCGGCAGCAGGGGAAACGTGTTGCGCGCCGGGCCTCCGAGGCGCTGACGGATGACGGACGCGCGCGGGCTTGGCATCCTGTCGGGATCGCCATGTCGATCCGAGCCTGCACTCTCGTCGCGACTACCGTCGCGCTCGTCCTTCCCGCCTGCCGTTCCACCGCCAAGCCGCCCGCGGCTCCCCGCGCAGCCGCAGAGGCCGCGCAGCCGGTCACGGCCACCGGCAAGCGACCGCTGTCGATCGCGGACTTCTACCTGACCAAGAGCGTCGGCGCGCCGGCCGTGTCGCCGGACGGCCGGCGGCTCGTGTTCACCGTGCGCCACACCGACTTCGCGGCCGAGAAGGCCTGGACCGAGCTGTGGCTCGTGAACAGCGACGGCAGCGGCCTGCGGCAACTGACCGCGAGCGGCAACAACGATGGCGAGCCCTCCTTCTCGCCCGACGGGCGCACGCTGCTGTTCGTGTCCTCGCGCAGCGGCGGCAGCCAGTTGTGGACGCTGGCGCTGGACGGCGGTGAACCGCGCCAACTGACGAAGTTCGAACCGGGCCTGAGCGGACCGGTCTGGTCCCCCGACGGCCGCTGGATCGCTTGCGCCACCGAAGTGTGGCCCGAGTGCTCGATCGACGCCGAGTGCAACGCGAAGGCCGATGCCGACAAGGACGCGGACAAGCTCGAGGTCTACACGTCGGAGGAGCTGTTGTACCGCCACTGGACCGCGTGGGAGGACGGCAAGCGCACGCACATCGTGCTCGTCGATGCCAAGAGCGGCGCGGTCGCGCGCGACCTGACGCCCGGGGACTTCGATGCGCCGCCGTTCTCGCTCGGCGGGGATCGCGGCTACGCGTTCTCGCCCGACGGCAGCGAAGTGTGCTTCGTGTCGAATCGCGACGCCAATCCGGCCTTCTCGACCAACGCCGATCTGTGGACGGTCGCAGTCGAGTCCGACGGCCGCGCGCCGCGCAATCTGACGAACTCGAACGGTGGCTACGACGGCGCGCCGCTGTACTCGCCCGACGGTAGGTGGATCGCGTTCATCCGCCAGGCCAGCGCGGGCTACGAATCGGAATTGAAGCAGCTGTGCGTGCTCGAGCGCGCGACCGGCGCCGTGCGCGAGCTGACCAGCCGCGCGGGCTTCGACGACTGGGTCAACGACATGCGCTGGCGCGCCGACTCGCGCGCACTGTACTTCAGCGCCGACCACCGCGGGCGCACGCCGCTCTTCGAGGTCGGGATCGACGGTGGAAAGCCGGTCGAGGTGCTGACGCACGCGTACCTGAACGGTTGGGAGCCGCTGCCGCAGGGCGGCTTCGCGTACTCGAGCCGCGCGATCGCTCGCCCGCCCGAGTTGTACCGCGTCGACGCCCCCAAGGCCGGGCCGGTGCAGCTGACGCGCTTCAACCAGGCGCTGGTCGACGCAGTCGACATCCGTCCGGCCGAGGAGCTGTGGATCCAGGGCGACGGCGACTACGGCGTGCACACGTTCGTGGTCAAGCCGCACGGCTTCGATCCGAACAAGAAGTACCCGCTGATCCTCAACGTGCACGGCGGCCCGCAGTCGCAGTGGTCCGACGCCTGGCGCGGTGACTGGCAGGTCTACCCGGCCCAGGGCTACGTGGTCGCGTTCTGCAACCCCACCGGCTCCTCGGGCTACGGGCAGCCGTTCACGGACGCGATCGCGCGCGACTACGGCGGCCGCGTGTACCGCGACCTGATGCACGTGACCGACGCGCTCGCCGCGCTGCCGTACGTGGACGCCGAGCGCATGGGCGCGATGGGCTGGTCCTACGGCGGCTACATGATGATGTGGATGAACGGCCAGACCGATCGCTTCCGCTGCCAGGCGGCGATGATGGGCATCTTCGACCTGTCGCAGTTCTACGGCGCGACCGAGGAGCTGTGGTTCCCGACGCACGATCTGGGCGGTGCGCCCTGGGAGAGCCCCGATTACGAGCGCTTCTCGCCGTCGAACTTCGTCGAGAACTTCAAGACGCCGTCGCTGGTCATCACGGGTGAGCTCGATTACCGCTGCCCGTACACGCAGAGCCTCGCGTACTACACCGCACTGAAGTCGCGCGGCGTGCCCGCTCGGCTGGTCGTGTACCCGAAGGCCGGCCACTGGCCGAACTGGATCGAGATGGCCTACTACTACAACGCGCACCTCGACTGGTTCCAGCGCTGGCTCGGCGGCGGCAAGGCTCCGTACTCCGTCGACGGTTGGGCGCGCGGACGCCGCTAGTCCGACATCGTTCATGAGGCCGCGAGCTCCGCGCGCCGCGATCTCGCGCGCCGCGAGCGCTACGGCTGCAGGACGAGCTCCAGCCCGTGCGTCGCTGACAGGCCCACCGGCGCACTCGGCGCGCAGGTGCTGGTCGGCCACAGCCACAACATCTGCGACCACACGCGCACGCCGGCCAGCGCCGCCGCGGACGGCACGGGCAGTGTGCGCTGCACGACGCCGTCGGCGCCCGCGACGAGTGGGAAGTGGTAAGCACCCGGGGCTGCGCTGAGATCGACGTACAAGGGCACGCCGAGCCCCAGCGCGCTCGAACCGGCGTAGTGCGGTGCCGCGGCGACGAACCCGACGCCGAGGCCGCTGCTCGGCGCCGCGCTGCAGCGCAGCGCGAAGCCGCTGTTGCCGAGCTCCGGCGCGCTCAGTGCCTCGAAGACATGCGCTCCCGCGCAACCGTCGACGCCTGCACCGTAGCCGTGCACACCGGCGATGCCGGTCGACAGGTTCAACTGCACGTACGGCTCGGCCACGCCGAGCTCCGAGGTCACCAGCAGATCCAGGCGACCATCACCGTTCACATCGGCCGCGGGTCCCTGGGTCGGGCCTTCGTAGCGCGCCCACTCGACGTACAGCCCGCCGGGCGCGGCGGCCCACAGCACGCCCGCCGCGAGCAGATCGAGCTGACCATCGCCGGTCAGATCGAGCAGGCGCGGCGCGGCGAGCGTAGCGGTCTGCAGCAACTGCGCCGGCGCGAAGCCGCCGGCCGGCAGCCCGCTGAGACGCCAGGCACCAGCGGCCGGCGCGAGCCGAGGAAAAAGCACGTCGGGCAGCGCGTCCAGATCGAGGATTCCGACCAGCGGAGCCCCGACCCCGGCCAGGCCCTGCAGCGACTGCGCGGGCGCGAATCCGAACTGGCCCAGCGCACGGTACCAGGTCGCAGCGGCGCCGGGCTCCGCGGTCCGCACGACGTCGTCGCGCCCGTCGCGATCGACGTCGAGGATCGCGAGTTCCGCGCACGGGCAGAAGCCGACATCGACGAGCACTTGCGACATGAAACCGAAGTGCAAGCGATTGAGCAGCAGTTTCGTCGGCGCGCCGCTGGCTCCGGCGTCGGCGAGCAGCAGGTCCGGTCGCGCGTCTCCGTCGAAGTCGCCGATGTGGATGCGCGCCTGCGGCGCGCCGCTGTCGTACTCGCCGGCGAATGCGAACTTGCCCAGTCCCAGCCCGCGGTACCAGCGCACGGACAGGCTGCTCGTCTCGTCGGCCAGCAGATCGGGCGCACCATCGAGATCGAGGTCGACGCTCGCAATGTGCGAGGCGCCCGTCCCGTGCGGAATCGAATCGGTCGGCGCCCCGAAGCCGGCGTTCGAGCCCAGGTGGACTCGCAGCTTCCCTTCGGCCTCGACAACCAGGTCGGGCCGCCCGTCTCCGTTCAGGTCGGCGACATGCGACGCATGGCCCGCGGGCAGCGGCAGGCGGCCCGGACTGCCGCCCGCGCCATCACCGAGCACGACATCGAGCCGCCCGTCGGTGCGCGCGGCCAGGAAATCGAGGTTGCCGTCGCCGTCGACGTCACGCGCGCGCACGTCCGCGCAGGCGACACCGATCGCGTAGCCGGCGCCCAGCGCATGGAACTCGCCGCTGCCGTCGTTGGCGAAGGGCTCGAGACCTGCACCGACGCCGGCATGCGCGAAGACGAGGTCGGGGGCGCCATCGCCGTCGACGTCGGCGACATCGACCGAGCGCGGTTCTGCTGACAACGGGAGGATCGCGAGCGCACTGACCTCGGCCTCGCCGTTGCCGTACTGCAGGTGCGCCTGCGCGAAGGAATCCCCGAGCGTGACCGCGTCGATGTCCCCGTCCAGATCGAGATCGGCGGCCGCGATCGCGACGATGCCCTTGGCCGCCGCGACCACCGCCTCGTTCACGTAGGTCGCCCCGGTGGGCGCCTTGCGAATCCAGCTCAGGCGGTCCTCGCCCGGATCGGCGTTCTCGGGTGAGCTGACGAGGAAATCGGGCAGACCGTCGCCGTTGAGCTCGGCGCTGACGACGAATTCCGCCAGCCGGTTCACGAGGTGCGTCGTCGCCGGGGCGAAGTTCGCCCCGCCGTCGTTGTCGTGAAAGGCGAGCCGCTTCGTGCTGCGACGCGTGCAGACCAGATCGAGGTCGCCATCCGCGTTCAGATCGACCAGCGCGACGCCGTTGCACTCGTCGCCCTGGTCGAGTGATTCGGCGATCAGCATGCCGCCCGGCGGATCGTTGAGCCGGAAGACGATGGTCTGTTCGTCGGGGCAGGCGGCGACCAGATCGAGCGCGCCGTCACCGTCGAGGTCGCCGACCGCGAGCTCGCGCGGCCTGTCGGACAGCGCGAAGGACTTGGGCGCGGCGAAATGCGCCGGCAGCCTCCCGGAAAGCACGACGAAGGCGCGCGCGACCGGATCCGTGCCGACCACGTCGATCCTCCCGTCGGCGTCGAAATCGACCGCGGCGATGCGCGCCAGGCCGGCTCCCGCCGGGTGACTCTGCCACGGGAAGGCCTGTGCGAGGGCGGCGGATCCGGACAGCGAGACGAAACCGGCGAGTGCCGACGCCGCGAGCGTGCGAGGCAACATGGTTCGACCTCCGTTGGGAACGACTCCAGCCTGCTGGAGCTCGGACCGCGGGACCCCGCCAGACACGGATGTCGGAGGCCGCGGCCCGACACGGGAGCTAGTCGGAGTGCCGGCCGTGGTAACGAAGCTCTCGTCCGCCGGAGCGCGGCCACGAAAGCGCGCGCCCGAAACGCTACCGTACGCGCGCCATGTCCCCGACACGCCAAGACCAACGCTCCTCCCGCCGCTCCGACTGCCCCGCCGCTCCGCGCGCCGAGTTGCCGACGCGCTCGGTCGAGGACGTGCGGCACCTCGATCACCTGTTCGAGCACTGCCTGCCGTCCTTTGGCGGCGCGTACCTGCGGCGGCTGTGGCAGCTGCTCGATGCGGCGATCGGCGACGGCGTGCCGATGACGCTGGCCGTGGCCGGACCGGTCACGCTGTCCGGTCAGATCCACACCTGGCTGGGGCCGCTGCTCGACAGCGGCTGGTTCGCGCTGGTCTCGACCACCGACGCGGTCTGCTATCACGACGGTCACCGGGCGCTGGACAATGCCGCCAAGCACCCGATCCACGAGGTCGCGATCTTCGGCGACGACGGGCAACTCCGCGATGAGCGCACGATCCGCGTCACCGACATCGGATTCGACGAGGACGTACTGCTCGATCAGGATCGCTTCCTGCGCGCGGTGCTGTCGCAGAAGGAATTCCAACGCAGGATGAGCGGGCCGGAGTTCCGCCACCTGCTCGGCCTGCGCTATGCGGCGCAGGAGCGCCAGAACGGCGTGCGCGAGGGCCTGCTCGCGCTGTGCGCGCGCAAGGCCATCCCGATCTTCGTCGGGGCGCCGGGCGACGGCTCGGTGTTCCTGAATTCGATGGCACTGTGGGCGCTGGCCCAGGCGACCGGATCGAAGTACCGCTTCGAGCTCGACCTGCACCTCGAGGTCTTCGAGAGCTGCGCCTATCACCTGTGGGGCCTGCGTGAATCGGACACGCGGGCCTTGGGCACCTTGATCCTCGGCGGCGGCGTCCCGAAGAACTTCAACCTGCAGCCGGAGCCGGCGCTGAGCCAGGTGCTTGGCCTGCCGCACATCGCCGGGTACTTGTACGACATCCAGATGACGACGGCGCCGATCACCGACGGTTCGCTGTCCTCCTGCCCGCCGGCGGAAGCCGTGACCTGGGGCAAGGTCGACAAGAACGAATACAAGCGCACGACCGAGAGCATGCAGGTCGACTACACGGTCGTGATGCCGCTGCTCGTCAAGGCGCTGCTCGACAAGCGCGCCCGACTCGAGCGCCTCGAGGCGGAGCTGGGCCGCGACCTGCTGCTCGAGCGGCACCCGGAGGCCAAGGGCTACCTGCGCCCGCGCGGCGGCTACCGGCTGTACGAGCGGCGCGACGAGCTGATCAAGAAGCTGCAGCGCGAAGTCAAGGCGCGCGCCGCGCGGATGCGCAAGGACAATCGCTACGCGCTCGCCAAGCCCGTGCGCTAGTAGCCGAGCGAGTCGAGCAGCCGTCGCTGCTCTTCCGACAGCGTTCCCTTGCGCGAGTTCGAGCGCTGGCTCGCGCGGAACTCGTCGCCGGCGCGCATCAACCGCTGGATGTGCGGCAGCCCCTCCGGCGTGTGCGCGATGTTCTTGCGCTCGCCGGGATCCGCCTGCAGGTCGTACAGGGCGACACCGGTCGACTTCTCGACCGCGAGCTTCTCGTAGTCGATCACGATCTTGAACCGGCCGTCGCTGACGCATTCGCGCTGCTCGAGCCAAGGCTCGCCGGGTTTCGTGCGGCGCGCCGACTCCTTCGCCGAGTGCGTCTGTGTCTGCGCCCAAAGCAGAGCGGGCGGCAGCGACTCACCGCGCAACAGCGGCATCAGACTGCGCCCCTGCAGGTCGGCGCCGGGCAGGTCGGCATGCTCGAGCAGCGTCGGCAACACGTCGATGCCGCGGGCGAGATCCGGGATCCGCATTCCCGCGCCGCCGGGCACCCGCACGAGCAACGGGACGCGCAGTGCCTCCTCGTACAGGAACGGGTCGTGCGTGAACCAGCACGGGTCGCGCTCGAGCAGCGTCTCGCCGTGGTCGCTGGTGATCACGATCACCGTATTCTCCCACAGGCCGCGGCGCTCGAGCTCCGCGAACAGGCGCCCGAGCGCCGCGTCGGCGTAGCGCACGCCGCCGTCGTAGCGGTCGGCGACGAACTGCCAGTCGCGCTCGTCGAGCACGCGTTTGTTGCCGGCGAAGGCGATCGGCTGGCGCTGGCGCGACTGCGGCACGTTGTAGAACTGCTCTCCGCGGCCGACCGCCAGTTCCGTGGGCGAACCGTAGCGCTCTTCCTCGTACGCGAAGGACATCTCGCGGCGCTGCACCTTGGATCGGAACTCGGCGGGCAGTTCGTTCCAATCGCGCCAGCCGTAGGGCCGGTGCACGTCCCACAGGTGCAACCACGTGGCGAAGGGCTGCCCGGCCCCGCCATCGATCCAGCCGAGCAGCGCATCGATCGAATCGGCGGCCGGCTCGTAGTAGCGCGCCTCGGTGTGCTGGAAGCCGCGCTGCAGATCGCAGCTCTCGACCGAAGGGTGGTTGTAGAACGCGCCGGTGCGCCAGCCGGCCTTGGCGAAGCGCTCGGCCAGCGTCGGCGCGCCGGGATCGACCTTGTGCCCCCAGTAGTACACGCCGTGGCTCGAAGTGTGCAGGCCCGTGAACAGGCTCGCGTGCGACGGCGCGGTGAACGGCGCCATCGAGTACGAGCGCTCGAACAGCGCGCACTCCTTGGCGAAGGCGTCGAGGTTCGGCGACGTGTCTCGCTCGTACCCATAGCAGCCCAGGCGGTCGGCTCGCAGCGTGTCGACCGTGATGAGCAGCACGTTGGCGCGCGGACGGGCCGGTTCGCTACAGGCGCCGACGAAGAGCAGCAGCACAACCAGCCACGCGCCCAAGGAGAGCCTGTGGATCGAGATCGGCATCCTCGTCATTGTGCGCGGAGCGGACTCAATCGCGCCAGTCCGGCGGACGGATGCCACCGGGTGCGGGCTGACGCGTGTCGTACAGCCAGATCGACCAGCCGATCTTCGCGAAGGGCCGGTAGTCCGACAGCCACTCGTACTTCTGCGGCTCGCGGTGATAGAGCACCGCGTGCACGGCCACGATGCCGCGCACCGGCTGGTGGATCGGTCGAGCGGACTCCAAACCGAAGACCGTCGGATCGGCCACCGAGTATTGGTCGTAGTGCAGCCCGCCCGCCGCATCGATCCACTCGCGATTGCGAGCGTAGACCCGGCCGAGCTCGCGCACGTCCTGCCCCCAGTCGTCGCCGACGACGCTGATCTCGTGCCCGCGCTCGGGTCCCCCCGCGGCGGCGTTGTAGTACATCAGCTGATGCGGGTGCACCCACAGCCCCTCGAGCGCGGCGAGCGCCGCGCCAATCAGCGCCGCGCGCGGGAAGAGGAGCGCGCTGCGCGCGGCGAGCACGCACAGGAACGGGAACAACGGCAGCACGTAGCGCACGCCGAGCAGCGCGCTGCCCGTCGAGAACACGTAGAACATCAGGGCCGGCGTCAGCAGCAGGCCGAGCGCGCGCAGCAGCGTCCACTCGCGGTGGGGACGCACGCACAGCACGAGCCCGAGCGCGAAGAACAGCAGCGTGGTCAGCGGGTTCTTGATCGCCAGCGACCAGGCGAAGAACTCCGGAATCGGGTTGCCCTGCGCGAAGTCGGCGCCGGCCTGCAGCACGCGCCCGCGGAACACGACCGTGTGACCGAAATCCCCGTGCTGCAACTGGTAGTCGATGCCCTTGAGGGCCGAGAGCAGTGGAATCGGCACGCGGTCCCCGAACAGCGCGCGCAGCGGTCGCCCGAGCCAGGACTTCGCGAACAGCGCGCGGTTCCAGCTCTCGCCCTGCTCGTGATCCCAGTAGCGCTCGGCGATCGCCTGCGACGGCAATTCGACGCCCGCCAGGCCCGACAGCGCCGCGAGTCGCGCGCCCTGCTCCTCCTGCGGGCCGGGCCGCAGCAGCAACTGCTCGAACGCGCGCTTGCGCGCGGGCTCGGGCGCCTCGACCAGCCGCGCCAATGCGCGCT
>VGZE01000023.1 GCA_016872755.1 Planctomycetota bacterium | reverse complement strand
AGCGGCCCGGGCGGCCGCGTGCTCAAGGAAGACGCGCTGCGCGCGGCAGCCGCGCCGGCCGTCCCCGCGCCGGCGGCACCCGCCTTCGCTCCGCCAGCCGCCGCGCCGACGGGCCCGCGCCACGAGGAGCTCGTGCCGATGACGCCGCTGCGCAAGCGCATCGCCGAGCGGCTCGTGCAGGCGCAGAGCACCGCGGCGATGCTGACGACGTTCAACGAGATCGACATGAGCGCGGTCATCGAACTGCGCAAGGCGCGCAACGAGGAGTTCCAGAAGCGCCACGGCGTCAAGCTCGGCTTCATGTCCTTCTTCGTGCGTGCCGCCGTCGACGCGCTCGGCCTCGTTCCGCAGGTCAATGCCGAGGTGCGCGGCGACACGATCGTCTACAAGGAGTACTTCGACATCGGCGTGGCCGTCGGCGGCGGCAAGGGCCTGCTCGTGCCGATCCTGCGCAACGCCGAGACGCTCTCCTTCGCCGAGATCGAGAAGAAGATCGCCGACCTCGGCAAGCGCGCGCAGGACAACAAGATCGGCCTCGACGAGCTGACCGGCGGCACGTTCACGATCAGCAACGGCGGCATCTACGGCTCGCTGTTGTCGACGCCGATCCTCAATCCTCCGCAGTCGGGCATCCTCGGACTGCACGCGATCAACGAGCGCGCGGTCGTGCGCGACGGGCAGATCGTCGCGCGCCCGATGATGTACGTCGCGCTGACCTACGACCACCGCATCGTCGACGGCCGCGAGGCGGTCACGTTCTTGAAGCGCATCAAGGACTGCATCGAGGACCCGACGCGCATGCTGCTGGAGGTCTAGCCGCGATGACCGAGCCCTACGACCTGTTGGTGATCGGCGCCGGCCCCGGCGGCTACGAGGCCGCGATCCGCGCGGCCCAGCTGGGGCTGAAGGTCGCGCTGGTCGAGAAGGAAAAGGTGCTCGGCGGCACCTGCCTGCGCGTCGGCTGCATCCCGTCGAAGGCGCTGCTCGAGTCGAGCGAGCTCTTCCACGAGGCGCAGCACGGCTTCAGCGCGCACGGGATCACGGCCGAAGCGCGCCTCGATCTCGCCAAGATGCTCGCGCGCAAGGAGTCGATCGTCGCCGGGCTCGCGCGCGGCATCGACGGGCTGATGAAGAAGAACAAGATCACGCGCCTGTCGGGCCACGCCCGCTTCGTCGCGCCGACGCGCATCGCGGTGCGCGCAGCCGACGGCGAGTCCGAGCACGAGGCCAGGCGCGTGCTGATCGCGACGGGATCCAAGGTTGCGTCACTCAAGGGCGTCGATATCGACGGCGAGCGCATCGTCACGAGCACCGAGGCGCTGTCCTTCGCGTCCGTCCCGCAGCATCTCGTCGTGATCGGGGCCGGTGCGATCGGGCTCGAACTGGGCTCCGTCTGGGCGCGCCTCGGCGCCAAGGTCACCGTGCTCGAATACCTCGACCGGATCCTGGCCGGCATGGACACCGAGATCGCCGCCGACGCGCACAAGGCGCTCGCCAAGCAGGGCCTGGCCTTCCAACTCGGGGTGCGCGTGACCGGCGCGCGCGCGGCGCAGACCGGCGCGATCGTCGACATCGAGGGCAAGCCATCGCTCGAGTGCGACCGCGTGCTCGTCGCGGTCGGTCGCTCGCCGTACACCGAGGGCCTCGGGCTCGACGCGATCGGGCTCGCGCTCGACAACCGCGGCCGCATCCCGGTGAACGCGCATTTCGAGACGTCCGTGCCCAACGTCTACGCGATCGGCGATGTGATCGCGGGCCCGATGCTCGCGCACAAGGCTTCCGAGGAAGGCGTCGCGTGCGTCGAGCGCATCGCGACCGGCCACGGGCACGTGAACTACGACGCGATCCCCAGCGTCGTGTACACGGCGCCGGAGGTCGCAAGCGTCGGCAAGAACGAGGAAGAGCTGAAGGCCGCGGGTCGCGCCTACAGGAAAGGCGCGTTCCCGTTCATGGCCAATGGACGCGCGAAGGCGCTCGGGCACACCGAAGGCAAGGTCAAGGTGCTCGCGGACGCGCAGACGGACCGCGTGCTCGGCGTGCACATCGTCGGACCGCGCGCGGGCGACCTGATCGCCGAGGCGGTCGCCGCGATCGAGTTCGGCGCGTCGAGCGAGGACATCGCGCGCACGTGCCACGCGCACCCGACGCTCGCGGAAGTGCTCAAGGAAGCCGCGCTGACCGTCGACGGCCGCGCGATCCACCTCTAGCGCGGTCCGCGTCTACCAGCGGAACAGCGCCACGGCCGGCAGCCCCTGCGGCATGCGCGCCTTGGGCAGCGTGTGCACCTCGCCGCCGCGCAGCAGCACCGCCTCCGCGACGTCGTCGTAGACATCGTCGCTGGGAGCGTTCGGATCCGGCTTGCGCACTTCCCCGGTGTCGCGATCGAGCACGCCGGCGAGCTGATCCTCGTCCGCCAGCAGGAGTTCGCGCACGCGCCCCTGCACCGCCGCCCGCGCGATCGTGCTGATCTCGCCGCTCGCCCGCCCGCGCACGACCTCCGCGCCATAGGTCTCGAGTGCGCGTAGCGCGGCGCGCTGCGACTGGGCTTCGACCAGCGGCCAGGCTTTCGCGTGCAACGCCTGCGCGCTGGTCGACTGGAAGTGCCCGGACAGCCCCGGCTCGAGCAGGCCCGCGTAGCGACAGATCCGCTGCCAGGGCCCGTGGAGTTCCTCCGGGCACGCGACCACCAGCGGCGTCTTTTCGTCGCGCAACGCACCACAGATCGCGCGGTCGACCGCCTTGAGGAAGTGCACCTGGTCCGACGTGTTGTCCGCGCGCTCGGACGCATGACCGTAGTGCACCGAGACGCGGCCGGCCGAGCGCACGCCCGAACTGGTTTCGTGCTCGCGCTCGATCACGGCACCGGCACTGGCACGGGCGAGTTCCGGCAACTCGGCCGGCACGAGCCCGGAACTCGTGCCGCGCAACAGCCGCGCATCACGCGTCGTCAGCAGCAACAGGTAGTAGCGGTGGTTCGACTCGAACGACTTCAGGAGCGGCCGGACGTGGAAGGTCTCCGCCACGAGCACGAACTCGGGCGTGGACTGCGAGAGCAGGAAGTGCCGTTCGCCATCGATCCCGACGAAGGCCGCGAAGCCGTGCGCGCCCTGCGACCAGGGGGCCGCCTTCGCGATCGCCGCGAAGTGCTGCGCGAAGGCCGGGGCGAGCCGCGGATGCCGCGCCGCGAGCTCGGATTCCGCGCGCGTCGCGAGGTTCTTGAAGCGGATCCGGTTCTGTTCCGTGGCGTCCGGACCGACCTGAGCGGGCAGGTAGATCGACACGCAGGGGGAGCCGCTGGGCGAGGAGAGCAGGCGCAGGTCTTCGAGTGTCAGGGCTTGCATGAGGTTCTCGTTCGTTGAGGTTGCGGGACAATTATAGAGTTGCGGACCTGCTTTTCTGTTGTTGAAAGGGTGTCGGCGCAAGTGTCTATGCGACAAGCACTTGATGACCACCTTCCGAGCGGAGGGCGAAGCCGGCCGGCGCGGCGCTAGGCTCGCCCCGCGATGTCCCCCAGCACTCGCGTGCGCTGCGTCCGCGCGCCAGCCTTCCTCGCGCTGCTCGCGCTCTCCGCATGCGATCGGCTCGCGCCGGACCTCAGCTCGCGCGAGGCGACCAGTGCCACGGAGCTGGCGCGCCTGGCCCCCGAGGCTCGCCGGCTGCGGCGCTTGACGCTCAGCGGTCCCGGCATCGACGACGCGGCGCTCGCGCACATCGCACCGTTGCAGGCGCTGGAGGCGCTGGTGCTGATCGACTGCGATGCGGCCGGTGCCCCGGGCCTCGAGCCCCTGCAGCGACTGCGGTCGCTCGACGAGCTCGTGCTCTACGACTGCGAGCGCCTCGCCGGCGCCGCGCTCGAGCCGCTCGCGGCCTGCGCGAAGCTGCGCACGCTGCGCCTGCATTCCAAGCACGTGGGCGCGCCGACACTCGAGGTGCTCGCGCGCTGTGCGTCGCTGCGCTCGCTCGTGCTGACCGGCGCGCTCGACGAGGGCGCCGCTCCCGCGCTCGCCGCCTTGCGCGCGGCGCTGCCGGACTGCAACGTGTCCGCCCCCCAGGAACCCGGACCTTGAGCTTCACGATCTGCTCGCTGAACCTGAACGGCATCCGCTCGGCCGAGCGGCGCGGGTTCTCGCGCTGGCTGAAGCGGGCCAGGCCCGACGCACTGTGCGTGCAGGAGCTGCGCGCGACGCCGGATCAGGTCGAGCCCGAGCTGTGGTCGCCGGCCGGGTACAACGCGCGCTGGCAGTCCGCGACGAAGAAGGGCTACGCCGGCGTCGGCCTGTTCTTGCGCGCATCGGCCGATGCGCATCGGCACGGCTGCGGGCTCTCCTGGGCCGACGACGAGGGCCGCTGCGTGCGCGCCGACATCGGCGATCTGTCGGTGATCTCGCTGTACGTGCCGTCGGGCTCGGCGGGGCCCGAGAAGCAGGCGCGCAAGGAGGCGTTCATGGAACACGCGCTGCCGTGGCTGGCGACGCTGCTCGCCGAGAAGCGCAGGATCGCGATCTGCGGCGATTGGAACATCGCGCATGCGGAGATCGACATCCACGACCCGAAGGGAAATGCCAAGAACTCAGGTTTCCTGCCGCACGAGCGCGCGTGGTTCACGCGCGTGCTGGAGCAGGGGTGGGTCGACGTGCTGCGCAAGGTGCGCCCGGGCGAGAAGGGCCTCTACTCGTGGTGGTCGAATCGCGGACGCGCGCGCGAGACCGACAAGGGCTGGCGCATCGATTACGTGCTGACGAGTCCTGAGCTCGCCGCGCAGGTCGAGGACGCGTGGATCGAGAAGAAGGCGGGGCTGTCCGATCACGCACCGACCTGGGCGCGCTTCAGCGGCAAGCTCGGCTGATCCTCAGAGCTGCCGGGCGAACAGCCGGCTCGGATCCTTGAACGCCTTGAACTCGATCGCGTTGCCGGACGGGTCGAGCACGAACAGGGTCGCCTGCTCGCCGACCTTGCCCTGGAAGCGGATGTGCGGCTCGATGCGGAACGCGGTGCCGCGCTCGCGCAGCCGCTCTGCGAACGCGTGCCATTCGTTCCATTCGAGCACGAGACCGAAATGCCTGACCGGCACGTCATCGCCGTCGACCTCGTGCGCGCGCGCGGCGCCGCAGGCCTCCGGCATCAAGTGCGCCGAGATCTGGTGGCCCCGGAAATCGAAATCGATCCAGCGCTCCGCGCTGCGACCGACCCCGCAGCCGAGCACGTCGACGTAGAAGCGGCGCGCTTCCTCGATGTCGCGCACCGGGAACGCGAGGTGGAACGGATGCATGCGGGAGGCTGCCTGTCGATCCGACTCGTGCGCGCCGGAGTTCAGACGCGCGCCGCGATGCTGCGCACCTCGGCGACGACCATGTCCCCCACCTCGGTGGTCTTGTGGTCGCCGGTGCCGACGCCCTTGATCCGACCGCTGATCAGCAGGTCCTTCACCGCGCCTTCGATGGTGCGCGAAGCTTCCTTCTGCCCGCAGTAGTCGAGCAGCATCGAGCCGGCCAGGATGGCGGCGACCGGGCAGGCGACGTTCTTGCCCGCGTACTTGGGCGCCGAGCCGTGGATCGGCTCGAACAGGCTGACGCGACCCGGGTGCAGGTTGGCGCTGGCGGCGATGCCCATGCCGCCCTGGATCATCGCGCCGAGGTCGGTGAGGATGTCGCCGAAGAGGTTCGTGGTCACCGCGACGTCGAACCACTCGGGGTTCTTGATCATCCACATGCCCGCGGCGTCGACGTAGGCGTGATCCTGCTTGATGTCGGGATACTCGCGGCCGACCTCGGCGAACGTGCGCGTCCAGATGTCGTGGGCGCGGATCGCGTTGGCCTTGTCGATCAAGGTGACGGTCTTGCGCTTGCCGCGCTCGCGCGCCTTGTCGAACGCGAAGCGGATCGCGCGCTCGACGCCTTCGCGCGTGTAGACCATCGTCTGCGTCGCGACTTCGAGCTTCTGACCCTTGTGCGCGAACCCGAACATGCCGGCGTAGGCGCCCTCGGTGTTCTCCCGGATGATCACCATGTCGACGTCCTCGGGCTTCTTGCCCTTGAGCGGGCAGAGGCGCTCGTCGTACAGTTTGATCGGCCGCAAGTTGATGTAGAGATCGAGCTCGAAGCGCAGCTTGGCGATGATCCCGTACTCGATCTTGCCCACGGGAGCGCGCGGATCGCCGATCGCGCCGAGGTAGACGGCGTCGTGGCCGCGCACTTCGCGGAACGACTCCTCGGGGAAGATCATCTCGTCCTTCTGCCCGTGGTCGAGCCAGTACTGCGTGCTGAACGGGTAGACGGTACGGCGCGCCTTGAAACCGTAGATCTCGCCGGCCGCGTCGAGCACGCGCATGCACTGCTCGGTGACCTCGGGGCCGATGCCGTCGCCGGCGACTTGCGCAATCTTGATCTCTTTCATCGAGACGGGGAACTCAGGGTGTGGTGCGAAGGGTGGAGGGAGCGGACGATCGGATCAGCGCGCCGCGACCGGCTTGCGGAACATGCCTGACTGATAGGCGGCGATGCGTCCTTCGACCGCGCTCGCCGCAACCGTCAGCGGCGAGGCGAGGTAGAGCTTGCCGGGACCGGAGCGGCCCTGGAAATTGCGGTTGATCGCGCTGACGGTGACCTGGTCGGGAGTCTCGGAAACCCCCGGACCGCAGCCGATGCAGGCGCCGCAGCCGGGGTTGATCACGTCGACTCCGGCGCGCTGGAAGACGTCGAGATAGCCCTTGGAACGCGCGTACTCGCGCACGGCCTCGGAGCCGAACTGGATGTACATGCGGACGTTGGGTGCGACCTTTCTCCCCGCGGCGAGCGCTTCGCGCAGCACCTGCGCGTAGAAGTCGAGGTCGCGCTCCTTGCCCGCCGTGCACGAGCCGGCGTAGGCGATGTCGATCTTGACGTCACCCAGCGCGTCCACGTCCGCCCCGTAGGTGGGGTCTCCCGGCTTGGCCACCATCGGACGGATGCGCGACAGGTCGATCACGTGCGTCCCGCCGTGGTAGTGCGCGCTGGGATCGGGTGCCACGAAGCGCGCCGCCACCTGCGCGGGCGTCGTGCCCGGACGGCGCTCCGCGATCCAGCGCGCCGCGAGTTCGTCGCCCTCGCAGACGCCGGAGCGCGCCGAGCACTCGGTCGCCATGTTGCACAGCGTCGCGCGCTCGTCCATGTCGAGCGTGGCGAGCCCGGGGCCGCCGAATTCCATCACGCGGTTGAGCGTGTCCTCGCGCACCGCATAGACCTGCAGGATGTGCAGGATCACGTCCTTGGCCGTGCACTCGGGAGCGAGCCGGCCGACCAGCTCGAAGCGGATCGACTCGGGCACCTCGACGAAGGTGAAACCGGAATAGACCAGGGCCGCGTACTCGGTCGCGCCGACGCCCCAGGTCAGTGCGTTGTTGCCCCCGCCCATGCAGGTGTGCGAATCGGTGGCCTGGATGAAATCACCCGGGTCCACGAACTGCTCGCGCGCGACCTGGTGACAGATGCCGGGCGAGACGCCGTCCTTGGCCGAGTAGTCGCGCACGCCGGTGTGGCGCTGGAAAGCCCTCTGCAAGTCGCGCAGCGTCTGGATCTGCGCCGCGAACGGCATCATGCGCTTGACGCCGTCGGCGTACAGCAGGTGGTCCTCGAACACGGCGAACTTGCGCGGGTCGGCGACCCGATAGTTCTCCCCATATTCCTGAGCGAGGAAGTAGTGCACCTGCGCGGTCGTGAACTCGTGGCTGTAGCCGCCGTCGACCTTGACCAGGCACAGATCGCCGGGCGCGACGTGCACGCGCCGGCCCTCGGCGCCGACGAGCTTCGAGGCCAGGATCTTCTCGGCGATCGTGAGCGGTCGCGCGGGATGCGCGGGCAGCGCGACTTGCACCTTGCCGGCCTTGTGCAGCGCCACGAACGGGAACAGGCCGCCCGCCTCGAGCACCGCGCGCGTGACCGGATCGTAGTGCGAGGTGAACTCCGACAGCGGGATCTCCTCGCCTGCCTGCAGCCGGGCCAGCTGCTCGTAATTGCCCATCAGCTGGCCGAGGTTCAGGTTGTTGCGCGCGTGGATCGGCGCGAACGAGTGCGCGACCACGAGTTCGATGCCGCTCCACTTCTCGCACTGCGGCGCGGTCTCACGCGACGAGCCGGTGCCCTTGCGCTGACCGGAGACGATGACCTGGAACTGGCCGCTCGACAGCGCGCGCGTGCCGAACACGCGCTGCCCGCCCGCGTCGAGCAGGCCGGCATAGGCATCGAGCGCGATGTCCTCGGGCCGGTGGCGGAAGCAGACCCAGGCCGGCGTCATCACGTCGGTGTTGATGTCGTCCAGCAGCGCGGCCGGATCGACGTCCTTCATGCGCAGGTCGAGCTCGCCGCGCAGTTGCGCACGGATCTTCTCGAGGTCCTTGGTCAGGAACAGCACGCGCTTGCTCGGGTCGAGCGCTACGACGCGCCGCCCGTCGGGCTTCGTCAGGATGAGACTCACGTCGTCGGTTCCGTGCGCGTTCGGATCAGGCCTGCGGATTTTCGATCAGGATCGCGATGCCCTGGCCGCCGCCGATGCAGGCGGAGGCAACGCCGTAGCGCTTGCCGGCACGCCGCAACTCGTGCATCAGCGTCAGCACCAGCCGCGTGCCTGTTGCGCCGAGCGGGTGCCCGAGCGAGATCGCGCCGCCATTCACGTTGACCCGGTCGCGATCGAGCCCGAGTTCCTTCTCGCAGCCGAGGTACTGCGCCGAGAAGGCCTCGTTGATCTCGATGCGATCGACGTCGGCGAGCTTCACGCCGGCGCGCGCCAGGCAGGCGCGGATCGCGGGCACCGGGCCGATGCCCATCTCGGACGGATCGACGCCGACGTAGCCCCAGGCGCGCACGAGCGCCCAGGTGTCGTGCTTGTCGGCCTTTGCACGCTCCGCGGTCGTCAGCACCACCGCCGCGGCACCGTCGACGATGCCGCTGGCGTTGCCGGCGGTGACCGTGCCTTCCTTGCCGAAGGCGGGACGCAGCTTCGCCAGGCCCTCGAGCGTCGTGTCGGGCTTGATGTGATCGTCGGTCTCGACGACCACCTCGCCCTTGCGCGTTTGCACCTTGAGCGGCTCGATCTCGGCAGCGAAGCGGCCCGACTTCACGGCGGCCGCGCCGAGCTGGTGGCTGCGCAGCGCGAAACGGTCCTGCTCGTCGCGCGTGACGTTCAGGCGCTTGGCGATCTTCTCGGCCGTCTGCGCCATGTACAGGCCGCAGACCGGATCCTTCAGCGCCGCGAACAGCAGGTCGGACAGCGCGGGCGCCGCGCCGAAGGGCAGCCCCTCGCGCAGTCCGCGCACGACGTGCGGGGCCTGGCTCATGTTCTCCATGCCGCCCGCCAGCACGACGGCGGCCTCGCCGAGTTGGATCAACTGGGCGGCGCTGACGATGGACTGGATGCCGGAACCGCACAGGCGGTTCACGGTCAGCCCCGGCGTCGCCTGTGGGCAGCCGGCCTTCAGTCCGACGTGGCGCGCGCCGTAGAGCGCGTCGTCCGAGGTCTGAAGGGCATTGCCGACCACGACGTGCTCGACGGATGCGGGGTCGACCTTGGCGCGCGCGAGGGCGGCCTTCGACGCGTGGGCGGCGAGGTCGATCGCGGAGATGTCCTTCAGCTTGCCGTAGCCGGGCGTGCCGCTGTACTCGCACATGGGTGTGCGCGCGCCGCCGACGATCGCAATGGTGTGGCTCATGGAGGGGCCAGTGGCTCAGGAGTTGGTGAAGTTCGCCTTGCGCTTCTCGAGGAAGGCGCGCATGCCCTCCTTCATGTCGCTCGTGGTCGCCGCGAGCGCGAACATGTCGCACTCGATCAGCTCGCCTTCCTGCTGCGTCATGTTCTGCCCGCGCGCGATGGTCTCGAGGGCCAGGCGCACGGCGACCGGGCCGCGCGAGAGGATCTTCTGCGCGAGCTTGCGCGTGTCGTCGAGCAGCGCTTCCGGAGCGCTGATTCGATTGACGACGCCGACGCGGTGCGCCTCGGCGGCGTCGTACATGTCGCCGGTCAGCACCCATTCGCGCGCCACGCCGGGGCCGGCGATGCGCGCGAGGCGCTGCGTGCCGCCGTAGCCGGGGATGATGCCTAGCGAGACCTCGGGCAGGCCGACCTTGGCGGTCGCGCTGATCGTGCGCAGCGTGCAGGCGAGCGCGAGCTCGAGGCCGCCGCCGAGCGCGAAGCCGTTGATCATCGCGATCGACGGCTTGCCGAGCTTCTCGAGGCGCGCGTAGACCTGCTGGCCGAAGTAGGCGAGGTCCTTCGCCGCCAACGGCTTCATCTTCGCCAGCTCCTCGATGTCGGCGCCGGCGATGAAGGCCTTGGGGCCCGCGCCGGTGATCAACAGCCCGCGCACCGTGGCATCGGCCTTGACCGCGTCGAAGGCGGCGGCCATCTCGATCAGCGTCGCGTGGTTCAGCGCGTTCAGCTTGTCCGGACGATTGACGGTGATCGTGGCCAGGCCGTCGGCCGTCTCGACGAGCAGATTCGAATAGCCCATGGGGATTCTTCTCGAGTGGGAGCTACGCCTTGGCGGCGGGGCGCGTGATCGTGACCTTGTTGACCTTGACCGGCGTCAGCGGCTTGCTCTTCTCGCCGCCGGCGCCCACCGACGTCGGCGCGGTCGCGATCTTGTCGAGCACGTCCATGCCCCCGCTCAGGCGGCCGAAGGCCGTGTATTGCTTGTCGAGGAAGCCCGCGTCGCCGTGGCAGATGAAGAATTGCGAGCCGGCGGAATTCGGGTCGCTCGAGCGCGCCATCGACAACACGCCCTTGATGTGCTTCGTGTCGTTGAACTCCGCCTTGATCGTGTAGCCCGGTCCGCCGGTGCCCGTGCCCTTGGGGCAGCCGCCCTGGATCATGAAGCCGGCGATCGTGCGGTGGAACACGGTGCCGTCGTAGAAGCCCTTCTCGGCGAGCTTCACGAAGTTCTCGACGTGGCCGGGGGCCTTGTCCGGGAAGAACTCGAGCTTCATCGAGCCGGCGCTGGTCTCGAGGGTGGCGGTGACGCCTGTGAGTGCGTGGGGCATGGGGGTTGGGCCTTGGGGGTGCTACTTCGCGGGGGTACCAGGAGCGGGCTTCGGCAGCGGCTTGCCGTCGGGGCCCTGGCGCCAGTCGTCCGGATTGGCCGGGATCTTCACGACGGTCGCCTTGACGATGACCTGCTGTTCCTTCGGTCGGATGGTGCCGTCGGGACCGGCCTGCCCCGGGCTGCGCACGATCGCGTCGAGCGTCGCGAAACCGCGCACGAGGTTGCCGAAGATCGAGTACTTGCCGTCGAGGAACGGAGCGGCCCCGTGCATGATGAAGAACTGGCACGAGGCGGAGTCCGGGTGCGGGCTGCGCGCCATCGAGAGGATCCCCTTCTCGTGCTTCTTGTAGCGCGTGAATTCGGCCTTCAGGCTCGGACGCTTCGGATTGTTGCCGGTGCCGGTGCCAGTCGGATCGCCGCCCTGGATCATGAAACCGGCACCGACGCGGTGGAAGATCGTGCCGTTGTAGAAGCCCGTGTACGACAGGTCGAGGTGGTTGCGCACGTGGTTTTGCGCGAGAGCCGGGAAGTACTCGACGACCATCGTGCCGCGCACGGTGTCGAGCACGACCCAGTACTTCTCGAGCTCGGCGACCGGCATCTTCGCCTCGTCCATGAAGTCCAGGCCGGGCGGCGCCGGCTCGAGCACGCGCACGAGCGCCTTCTGATCGCCGTAGCCGAGCTCGAAGTCTGCGCTCACCTTCAGAGCGTGCCCGAGGTCGACGGACGTCTCGTAGACCTGATTCGCGCCGACCTTGATCTCGGGAAGCTCACCATGCGACGCCAGCGGCTTGCCGTCGACCGTGAAGCCCGCCGGCGTGACCTGCCAGCCCGGGATGATCGCGCCCTCGGCCGGCGCGGTCAGCTTGAGCTTGGCTTCGAGTCGGCCGCCGATGACCCACAGGTCGGGCGCGACGAGCTCGAGCTTGGCGACCGCGGTCGGCGCAGCCTGTTGAGCCTGTGCGACGGCGACGGCGGCGCGCTCGTCACAGCCGACGAGAGCGAACAGCGATACGAGCGTCAGCAGTGCGCGGATCATGCCTTCTTGTCCCCTTCCCACTTGTAGTAGCCCTCGCCCGTCTTGCGGCCGAGCTTGCCGGCCGCGACCTTCTCGCGCAGGCTCTTCGGCACGCGGAACGCGGGCTCGTTCGGGTAGCGCTTGACCCAGCCGTCGAGGATGAACAGCGTCGTGTCGAGCCCGACGTAGTCGGTCAGCGTCAGCGGGCCCATCGGGTAGCCGCAGCCGAATTGCATCGCGGCGTCGATGTCTTCCTTGCTGGCATCGCCGCGGTCGAGCATCTCGATCGCCTGCACCATGTAGGGCACGAGCAGCCGGTTCACGACGAAGCCCGGCGTGTCCTTGCAGGCCACCGGCACCTTGCCGCAGGCCTCGCCGAAGGCGCGCGCGGCAGCGAAGGCCTCGGGGGCGGTCTTGTCGGTGCGCACGACCTCGACCAGTTTCATCAGCTGCACCGGATTGAAGAAGTGCAGACCGACCATGCGGTCGGGGCGGCCGGAGGCGGCGCCCATCTCGCCGATCGGGAAGCTCGACGTGTTCGAGGCGAGGATCGTCGCGGGCTTGCAGATGCGGCCGAGCTCAGCGAAGAGCGCCTTCTTGACGTCGAGGTTCTCGACGATCGCCTCGATCACGAGATCGCAGTCGGCCAGCGCCTGCTTGTCGAGCGAACCGCTGATGCGCGCGCGCACCGCGGCCGCATCGGCCTTGGCGGCGTCGGCGGGCTTGCCCTTCTCGATCGCCTTCTCGGCGAGCTTGGCAAGCGACTTGTCGATGCGACCGAGGCCGGAGTCGAGGAACTTCTGCTCGGTCTCGACCGCGACGACCTGACAGCCGCCTTGCGCGGCGACCTGCACGATGCCGTGGCCCATCAGGCCGCAGCCGACGACACCGACCTTCTTGATTGGATTGGGGGTCATGAACGACGAAGGGAGCGAGGGGGTGGAGTGGAAAATGCGGACTCAGCGTTCGAAGGCGGTCGCGAGCCCCATGCCGCCGGAAATGCACAGCGTCGCGAGGCCGTGGTGGGCATCGCGGCGCCGCAGTTCGTGCAGCAGCGTGACGACGATGCGCGCGCCGGTGCAGCCGATCGGGTGGCCGAGCGCGATCGAGCCGCCGTTGACGTTCAGGCGCTCGAGCGGCAGCGGCAACTCGCGGTGACACGCGAGGACCTGCGCCGCGAAGGCCTCGTTGAGCTCGATCAAGTCGTAGGAACCGGTCGCACGACCGGCGCGCCGCTCGAGCGCGCGCAGCGCAGGCACCGGTCCGATGCCCATCACGGTGGGATCGACACCGGCCTCGGTCGACTCGCCGACCGCGGCGAGCGGAGTCAGTCCGCGCTCGCGCGCGGCCTGCTCCGACATCACGAGCAGCGCGGCCGCGCCATCGGTGATGCCCGACGAATTGCCGGCGCTGACCGTGCCCGTCTGCGCGTCGAACACGGGCGGCAGCTTCGCGAGCGATTCGAGCGTGGCGCCGTCGCGCGGGTGCTCGTCGAGCGCGATGGTCGTGCTCTCGCCCTTGCGACCGGCGATCACCACGGGGGCGATCTCGTCGGCGAAGCGGCCGGCCTTGCGCGCGGCCTCGCAGCGCCGCTGGCTGGTCAGCGCGAACTCGTCCTGGGCGGAGCGCGGGATCCCGAGCTCACGCGCGAGCTTCTCCGCCGTCTCCCCCATCAGCATGTCCGCCAGCGGGCAGGCGAAGCCGTCCTTGTACATCGCGTCGACCACCGGCGCGTGGCCGAGCCGGTAGCCGCGGCGGAAATTCGGCAGGAAGAACGGCAGGCCGCTCATCGACTCGGTGCCGCCGGCGACGGCGATCTCCGCGCGGCCGAGACGGATCGAATCGACGGCCAGGTTGAGGGCCTTCAGGCCCGATCCGCAGGCCATGTTGACCGTCCAGGCGGTGCGCTCGACCGGGATTCCGGCGCGCACCGCGACCTGGCGCGCCACGTTCGGGCCGCCGCCCGCCTGGCGCGCATTGCCGAAAACCAGCTCGGTGACCGCGGCGGCGTCGATTCCGGAGCGCGCGAGCAGGCTCTTCACGACACTCGCGCCGAGATCGGCCGCCGAGAGGTCCGCGAAGGCCCCGAGATAGCGGCCGATCGGCGTGCGCAGCGCGTGCGTGATCACGACACGGCGCGTTGCGCTCGGGCGCGCGGAGGCGGTGGAAGGCATGCTCGGGGTCGGAAGCTGGGATCCTGGAACGCGTCACCGACGCGCGGCGTCGGGTGTTCGAGTCGTGCGGCCGTGAGGAATTTCGCACCCTGCGGCCGGAGTTCGAGGCCTAAGAAGATACGAGCGCTCCGGCGAGCCCGCAAGCACGGCGCACGACGCCCGGCGAGCGGCTCGGGAGTTCGCGCGCGCGCCCCCCGCAACGACGCGCGGCTCGTATGATTCCAGCGCAAGCCGATGCCTCCCTCCACCCCCCTCGACCCGCGCGCGGCCGCGTCCGAACCCGCCTCGGCCGGCCGGGCGACGGCGTGCGGCGGCTCGCTGCGCGATCCGCGGCTCGCGGCGCTGCTCGACCTGCTGCTCGACGAATCCCCGCAGGTCGTGGCGGTCGTGCAGAGCGAGCTCGCGACGATGGGGCGCGCGCCGTTGCGCGCGCTGCGCCGCGCCTGCGCGGACAGCGATCCGCGCAAGCGCGCGCGGGCACGAGCGACGCTCCTCGCGCTGCGCCGCGAACAGGTGCTGCGTCGCCTGGTGCGGCGCGCGGCGCGACCGGACGCAAGCCTGGAGGGTTCGCTGTTCCTGCTGTCGCGCTACGCGTATCCGGACCTCGACGCGCGGCCGTACAAGCGTGCGATGCTGGCGATGGCGGCTCAAGTGCGCGAGCGTGCGCGTCACAAGCGCGATCCGCTCGAGGCGGCGCTGCAACTGGCCGTCTACCTCGCCGGGGAGCTCGGCTACAGCGGCGATCGCGATGACTATCACCAGCCCGACAACGTCGTGCTGCATCGCACGATCGAGCGCCGGCGCGGCATGCCGCTGTCCTTGTGCGCGCTGTACACGTGCGTGGCCGAGCGCGCCGACCTGCGCGCAACCTGCGTGCCCCTGCCTGGGCACGTGATGCTGCGGCTGCACGAGGGGGCGCGCTCCGTGCTGATCGACCCATTCGACGGCGGCCGCTCGCGGACGCGCCGCGAATGCGAGGAGCATCTCGCGCGGCACGGGCTCGCGCCCGAGCCGACCTGGTTCGTCGACGCTCCGGCGGAACTGCTGCTGCAGCGCCACACGATGAACCTGGCACGCTCGTACCAGGGCCGTGGACTCGAGCGCGAAGCGCGCGAACTGTACCGGGCCGTGCGCTCGATGTCCTTGCTGCGCGAACGGCGGCGCTGCGCCAGCCCCGCGGAGGGAACCCGCGACCGCCGGACCGAGCCCGACCGCAAGAGCCCGTTCACGGCGTGACCGGTTCCTACACCATCGGGCGTTGCGAGGGGACGAACGGCACGAGCGTGCCGCTGTTCCCGCTGCCCAATTTCTGGCTCTTTCCCGGCCGCAACGAGGCACTGCACATCTTCGAGCCGCGCTACCGGCGCATGATCGAGGACTCGCTCGATGGGCCCGGACACATCGCGATCGGAACCGTGGCCGAGGGGCACGAGCACGAGCTCGCGGGTGCCCCGCCGGTCTATGCGCGCGGAGGGCTGGGCGTGATCCGCTGGCACGAGCGCCTGCCCGACGGGCGCTTCCTGCTCTTGCTCGGGGGGCTCGCGCGCGTCGAGCTGTGTGAGGTGCCGTCGCCCCACCTGTACCGGCTGGTGGAGGCGCGCGTACTGACGGAGCCCGAGCCGCCGCGCGCGGAGGTGGAACACCTGAGGCCGGCCCTGCTGGCAGCGCTCGCGCAACGCGATCCGCAGGCAGAGGCCGAGGGCGGCGCGCTGCCCTTCGGCCAACTTGCCGACCGCTTGATCCTGCGGCTGGGTCTGCCGCATCGCTGCATCCAGGCGCTGCACGCGGAGCTCGATCCGCTGGTGCGCGCGCGGATCGCCCTCGACGAACACGGCCGGCGCCGGCGGTAGGTCGCGGTCGTACCGAGCCCGCCTCGGGTCGTACCGAGCCCGCCTCGAATCCGGCGAGTTCGCGGAGCGAACTCGCCGGATTCGAGGCGGGCTCGGTACGACCGCGCGGTACGACCGCGCGAGGCGGATACGACCGTTAGAACGTCGCCAACACCGGCGCGTGGTCGCTGGGCTTGGGCCCGCCGCGCGCCTCCAGGTCCACCTCGACGCCGCGGCAGGCCGCGAGCGCGCTCTCCGACAGCAGGAAGTGGTCGATGCGCAGTCCCTGACCGCGCTCGAAGCCCTTGGTGCGGAAATCCCACCACGTATAGACGCCGGGACGCTGGTCGAACTTGCGCAGCGCATCGTGCAAGCCGAGGCGCATCACGCGGCCGAGCGCCTCGCGCTCCGGCGTCGAGCACAGGATCTTCTCGTGCCATGCCGCGGGGTCGTACACGTCCCGATCGTCGAAGGTGATGTTGAAATCACCGCACAGCACGATCCGCTCCGAACTCGGGAAGCGCTCGGCGACCGTGCGCTCGAGGCGCTCGAGCCAGCCCAGCTTCTTCGCGTACTTCTCGCTGCCGACCTTCTCGCCGTTGACCACGTACAGGTTCAGCAGCAGGAAATCGTCGATCTGGCATGCGATGGCGCGCGCCTCGGAGCCCTCGCCGTCGCCGACCAGGCCGCGCACGACGCCCTCGATCCGGCGGCGCGACAGGATCGCGACGCCGTTGTAGGTCTTCTGCCCCCACAGGGCGATCTGGTAGCCCAGATCCTCGAACGGTTCGCGCGGGAACTGCTCGTCCTGGCACTTGATCTCCTGCAGGCAGACCACGTCGGGGCGGCGCGCTTCGAGCCAGGGCAGCACGCGCTCGAGGCGCGCGCGTACGGAATTCACGTTCCAGGTCGCGATTTGCATGGATCGGGGCTCGATACCCTAAGATGTGTGTTGATCGCGCGCTGCGCCAGTCCCGGAAACGCCGGTCGACGGCTGCTAGAGCCGCGAGGAGTCCATTCAAGATCGAAACGCCAGAACACAGTTCCCATTCCGCATCGGACCGACCCGCAGGGGATCGGCCGCGTCGCCGCAGGCGCGGCGGACGCGGCGGGCGCGGCGCAAAACCCGCTGACGCGCCCACCGGATCCGCAGCACCCGCTGCTCAGCCCATCGCCCCGGCCGCGGCCGAGCCTGCCGCCCAGAGGGCCGGCAATTTCGACGACTTCGGATTGGCCGACGACGTGCGCGCCGCGATCGCCGCGATGGGCATCACGACGCCCACTCCGATCCAAGCCATGGCGATTCCGCACGTGCTGGCGGGCAAGGACCTGATCGCGAAGGCCGAGACCGGCACGGGCAAGACGCTCGCCTTCGGCGCGCCGATGGTCTCCAAGCTGGACGCTCAACGCGCCACCGTGCTCGGGCTCGTGCTGTGCCCGACGCGCGAGCTCGCGCAGCAGGTGCACGACGTGCTGGTCCTGCTCGGGCGCGGGCGCGGCCTGAAGACCGCGCTGGTCGTCGGAGGCGAGCCGCTGATGCCGCAAGTCGAAGCGCTCAAGGCCGGCGCGCAGCTCGTGGTCGGCACTCCCGGCCGCGTGCTCGACCTCAATCGCCAGCGCTTCCTGACCTTCCCGTGGACCGAATTCGCGGTGCTCGACGAAGCCGACAAGATGTTCGAGATCGGCTTCGCGGACGACGTGCGCGCGATCCTCGCGCTGCTGCCAGACGAGCGCCAGACGCTGCATTTCTCGGCGACCTTCCCGCCGGCGCTGCGCGACCTGGCCAAGGAATCGACGCGCGATCCGGTCGAGCTCGCAACCGCCAAGGGCGTCGCCACGGTCGCCAAGATCGAGCAGCGCTCGATCGAGATCGGGCCCGACGACCGCGAGCTCGTGCTGGTTCGATTGCTCGAACAGAGCGAGCCCGACGAGGTGTTCCTGGTCTTCTGTTCTCGCCGCGAGGACGTCGATCGCCTGATGCGGCGCCTCGAGCGCCTGCCCTTCGCGGTCAAGGCGCTGCATGGCGGATACGACCAGGCCGCGCGCTTCCGCGTGATGGACGCGTTCCGCACCGGCAACGTCAAGGCGCTCGTCGCGACCGACGTGGCCGCGCGCGGCCTGGACGTCGAGCACGTCTCGCACGTCGTGAACTTCGGCGTGCCGCGCGAGATCAGCGAGTACACGCACCGCATCGGCCGCACGGGTCGGGCGGGGCGCTCGGGCATCGCGATCACGCTGGTGACGCCGCGCGAGCGGCGCTCCTGGGACGCGATCGAACGGGCGATGCCGCAGCGGATCGCGCGCGTCGAGCCGCCGGGCCCCACGCGCGGCGGGCGACGCGGGCCGCCGCAGGGCACGCGCAGCGCGACGCGTTCCGACCGCGCGCCGGTCGAACCGGCCGGATCGCCGGCCAGCCAGATCACGATCGACCCGTCCAAGCCCTTCGTTCCGCCGCCGCTGGTGTTCAAGCGGCCGAACGTCCGACGCTGAGGTCCCCGACGTGGGTGGCACCAATCCGTTCATCCGATCGGCCGGCACGCGCTTCCCCACGCGTGCCTTCCGCATCGTCTACCGCGCCGCCGACGGAGACACGACCAGCGTCGACGTCGACCCCGCGAAGCTTCCCTACACGCGCGACGGACTGCCGGGTTCGCTGCTCGAGATCGCGCTCGGCCACGACGTCGGGATCGATCATGCCTGTGGCGGGGTGTGCGCCTGCTCGACCTGCCACGTCATCGTGCGCGAAGGGCTCGAGAGCTGCTCGGAGGCGACCGACGACGAGCTCGATCAGCTCGACAAGGCGCCGGGGCTCACGCCCAAGTCGCGTCTGGCCTGCCAGTGCGTGCCCGACGGGACGCGCGATCTGGTGGTCGAGATCCCGGACTGGAATCGCAACCTCGTGCGCGAGACGCACCACTGAACCGATGCGGGTGACGCTCGCCAATCCGCGCGGCTTCTGCGCCGGCGTCGACCGCGCGATCGAGATCGTCGAGCGCGCGTTGGAGCGTTATGGCGCTCCGGTGTACGTGCTGCACGAGATCGTGCACAACCGCTACGTGGTCGAGGACCTGCGCGCCCGCGGCGTGCGCTTCGTGGACTCGCTCGACGAGGTGCCGCGGGGATCGGTGACGATCTACAGCGCGCACGGCGTGTCCGACGAGGTCGTGGCGCGCGGGCGCGAGCGCGAGCTGCGCGTGATCGACGCGACCTGTCCACTGGTCACCAAGGTGCATCTGCAGGCGCAGGCCTATGAGCGCGAGGAGCGCGAGCTGATCCTGGTCGGGCACCCGGGCCATCCGGAGGTCGAGGGCACGCGCGGGCGCATCCGCGGGCCCGTCCACGTGCTCTCGACCGTCGAGGAGGTCGAGCGGCTCGTCGTGCACGATCCGGAGAGGCTGGCCTACGTGACGCAGACGACGCTGTCGGTCGACGACACCCGGCACGTGGTCGAGGCGCTGACACGGCGCTTTCCGTCGATTCGCGGCCCCGAGCTCAAGGACATCTGCTACGCGACGCAGAACCGCCAGAACGCGGTCAAGGCGATCACCGACGACATCGAGCTCCTGCTGGTGGTCGGGTCGAAGAACAGCTCGAACTCGAATCGCCTGCGCGAGCTGGGCAATCGCAAGGGGCTGCCCTCCTACCTCGTCGACGACGAGCGCGACCTCGACCCGAGCTGGTTTCGGCCCGGCCTGCGCATCGGGCTCAGCGCAGGCGCCTCGGCGCCCGAGTCGCTGGTCCAGAAGGTCGTCGCCCGGCTGCGCGAGCTGGGAGCCTCCGACGTACGCGAGTTGCCCGGCGAGACCGAATCGGTCACGTTCCGGCTGCCGCCCGAGCTCGAGTCCGACGCGCACTGATGTTCCGCGCGCGTAACGCGCTGGGTCCTTCGGGCGCGCGGATCGCTTCCGACCGGAACGTTCCGTGGCGGCACGCGATTCGCATGCAATGCGCGCGCGGATCGCGGAACCAGGCACGGTCGTGATCCAGCTCAGCCGTACGATGTCGTGCGGCTGATTCCATTTCGGGCCAGCCCGATCAGACGCTCCGCGTAGTCGATGCCGTCGGGCGTGCGCGAGCCGTGCCACGACAGGTACTCGCCATCGGCAATCACGAAGTGCTCGCGCGGCAGTCCCGTCTCGCGCGCGAGCTCGTCGGAGTGCTTGTCGGTGAACGGGAACGGCTCGGTGCACAGCAGCACGAGCTGCGGCTCCGCGCGCGCGAGCTCAGGCGGCGTGAACTCCGGGTAACGCACCGGGACGTGCGCGAACACATTGACACCGCCGGCCAGGCACAGGAGCTCGCTCGCGAAGGTGTCGCGATTGCAGCTCATCCACGGCTTGCGCCAGATCAGGTAGGCGAATCGGATCGGCGGCCGGCCCGCGCGGTCGCGGCGCACGCGTTCCGCGCGGCGCTCGATCTCCGCGGCGATGCGCTCGCCCTGTTCCGGGCGCTCGACGGCCGCGGCGATCGAGCGCACCATGGCCGCGGTGCCGGCGACGTCGCGCGGAAAGCTGGCGTAGCAGCGCAGGCCCGCCGCGGCCAGGGCCTCGGCATCCTCGCGGCGGTTCTCCTCCTCGTTCAACAGCACGAGGTCGGGCGCGAGTTCGACGATGCGCGAGATGCGCGGGTCCTTCGTTCCGCCGACCTTCTCGATCGCATCCACGGCGGGCTTGGGGTGCACGCACCAATCGGTCGCGCCGACCAGATCGGCGCCGCGGCCGAGGTCGAAGACGAGCTCGGTCAGGCTGGGGCAGAGCGAGACGATGCGCATGCGTGGTGCCGGGCGATGCTGGCCGGCACGGTCGGGAGGTCGCCGGCGAGGGCATGATATCGTTCTGTCTCCGATGCGCCCGGCCGACGACCTCGCGACCCTGCTCGCGCAGTACGACTGGATCGACCGTGCGCTCGCGCTCGAGAGTGCGGCACTGGTCACGCGCGTGCCGGCACTGTCGGGTTGGGACGCCGAGCATCACCTCGCGCACATCGCGCTGGCGAACGAGCTCGTGCTGCGCAACCTGCACAGCCTGGTCGCCGGCTCCGGCCTGCTCGTGCAGCGCGGCGGCGAGCCGGTGCCCCGTGCTCTCGAACTCCTGGAGGCGGGTCTGCTGCCGCGCGGCCAGGCTCAAGCGCCGCGCATGGTGCGGCCGCCCGAGCGCGTCGATCGAGCCTTGCTCGCGCAGTGGCTCGGCGAGGCGCGCGAGGGTTTCCGCGCGCTGGTTCCGACCGCGATCGTGCCGAGCGAGCTCAAGGTCCCCCACCAGATCCTCGGACCGCTCGACGCGCCGCAGTGGCTGCGCTTCGCGGTCGTGCACACGCACCACCATTTGTCGATCGCGTCCGAGCTGCTCGCTGCGCAGGGATGCGCCGCGGCGGCGCCGCCCGCGCCCTACGTCGCCAGCGCGCGGTAGCCGCGCCCTTCGCGCGCGAGCGCGCTCGCGGCGGTGAGCGGGTCGTGGAAGTACAGACAGGTCCAGCCCTCGTCCGCCGCGCGCGCGAGCCAGTGCGAGCGAACGTCGTAGCTCTTCTGCTGATCGACGTCGAAGGCCATCACGTACGAGGGCTGCACGTGGTGCGCGGTCGGCACGACGTCGGACCAGAAGATCGCGCCGTCGGCGCCCGCCCCGATCGTCACGACGCTGACACCCTCCGAATGACCACCGAGCTCGTGCAGCACGAGCCCGGGCAGGATCTCGGCGCGACCCGAGCAGGGCTCGAGCAGTCCCGCCGCGTCGATCACATCGACGTCCTCGCGGCGGTAGGAAGCGCGACGCGCGCCGCCGCCGGCGCGGGTGACGCGCGCCTCGCTCGCCGGCAGGAAGTGGCGCGCGCGCGGAAAGGTAGGAGCGAGTGCGCCGTCGCGCTCGACTACCTGAGCGCCGATGTGGTCCCAGTGCGCATGCGTGCCGACCACGTGCGTGACCTGCTCGGGCGCGAGGCCGAGGGCCGCGAGCCCGGCGACGACGCCGGGCCCCGGACGAATGCCGTAGCGCGCGGCGAGCTTCGCGTCCCAGCGGGTACCGACGCCGGGCTCGATCACGACGGTCCACGCGCCCCGGCGCGCGAGCCAGGAGCGACACACGAGATCGATCGTGTTGTCCTCGTGCGGCGGGGTCAGCGCGCGCCAGATCGCCGCGGGGACCACGCCCCACATCGCGCCGCCGTCCAGGCGCAGTTCCCCGTCCACGAGCGGGTCGAGGCGCCAGCCTGCGCGGTGGATCGGTTCAGGCGGCGCGCTCATGCGAAGAGCGGAACCGGCGCGGCTACTTCCGCCCGATCACGCTGCGCGCGATGATCATGCGCTGCACCTCGCTGGTGCCCTCGCCGATCGTGCACAGCTTCGCGTCGCGCCACATGCGCTCGACCGGATACTCGCGCGAGTAGCCGTACCCGCCGTAGATCTGGATCGCCTCGTACGTGCAGCGCATCGCGAGTTCGGACGTGTAGAGCTTCGCCATCGAAGCTTCCTTGCCGTAGGACTTGCCGGCGTCCTTCAGGCGCGCGGCGTGGTAGACGAGGTGCTTGCCGATCTCGCACTCCATCGCCATGTTCGCCAGTTTGAACCCGACGGCCTGCTGATCCGACAGCTTCTTGCCGAAGGCCTCGCGCTCCTGCGCGTACTTGAGCGCGCACTCGTAGGCGCCCTCGGCGATGCCCAGACCGAGCGCCCCGATCGAGATGCGTCCGCCTTCGAGGGTCTTCATGAAGGTCTTGAAGCCCTCGCCCTCGGGCCCGAGCAGGTGGTCGCGCGGAATGCGGGCATCCTCGAACACCAGGCTCGCCCAGTCCGAACCGCGCATGCCGAGCTTCTTCTCACCCTTCTCGAGGTGATAGCCCGCGATGCCGCGCGGCACGACGAAGGCGCTGATGCCCTTGGGCCCGAGCGACTTGTCGGTGACGGCCGTGATGATCACCGTCCCGGCGTGATTCGCGTTCGTGCAGAAGCACTTGCGGCCGTTCAGCACGTACGAGTCCCCGTCGAGCACGGCAGTGGTGCGCGTGCCGCCCGAGTCGGAACCGGCGCCGGGCTCGGTCAATCCGTAGGCGCCCATGTACTCGCCCGCGATCAGCTTCGGCACGTAGGCGTTGCGCAGCTTGTCGCCGCCCCACGCGAAGATCGGGTAGGTGCCCAGAGACACGTGCGCGGCCAAGGTCAGGCCGGTCGAGCCGCACACCTTGCTGATCTCCTCGACGGCCAGACAGTAGGCCAGCGTGCCCTGGTCCGAGCCGCCGAGGTGTTCGGGGAACGGGATGCCGGGCAGCCCGAGTTCGACGATCCGCTTCCAGGTCTCCACCGGGAACCGATGGTTCTCGTCGATCTCATGCGCGAGCGGCGCGACCTCTTCGACCGCGAATTCGCGCACCATGTCGCGGATCGCGAGCTGGTCGTTGGAGAGCTCGAGGCCGTGCTCGAGTCGGGGCAGCGTGTACTGAGCGTGCGTTGCGGTTCGCATGGGTGTGCGTGATTCGTTGGGTGGCGAAGGCGTCAATCGAGTTCGACGCGCCAGGCGCCCGTGCGCCGCGTCCCCTTCTCGACTCCCTCGAGTTCGCCGTTGTCGCTGTCGCGGTAGAACTGCTCGCTCTTGCCGCTGCCGACCCAGGCGATCAGCGCCTGGCGCGAGAACTTCCACTCGCGGCCGATCTTGCGGGCCGGGATGCTCTGCGTGTGCAGCACCTTGTTGAAGGTCTTGACGGACACGCCGAGCAGCGCGGCGGCCTCGTCGATGTTCAAGATGTCGCGGAACTCGTTGCTCATCGGGTACCTCTCGGGGCGGCCTCGGCCGCGAAACGCTTCTCCATCTGCTGCCGGATCCAGGTCGCGATCGCGTCGGTGGGCGTGCCCGGCCCGAAGAGCTTCGCGAATCCCCCTTGCTCCAGCGCTTGCATGTCCTCGGCGGGAATGATCCCGCCGCCGGTCAACAGCACGTTTCCGATGCCGCGCTTCTCCAGCTCGGCGCGCACGCGCGGAAACAGCGTCATGTGCGCGCCGGACAGGATCGACAGGCCGACGACGTCGACGTCTTCCTGCAGCGCGGCTTCGGCGATCATCTCGGGCGTCTGGTGCAGGCCGGTGTAGATGACCTCCATGCCGTGGTCGCGCAGCACGGCGGCGACGGTCTTGGCGCCGCGGTCGTGGCCGTCGAGACCGGGCTTGGCGACGAGGACGCGGATCTTGCGTTCGTTCATTTTCGTGCGTCTCCCCCGATTCGTGACGCGCTCACAGGATCTTCGGTTCCTTGTAGTGCCCGAACTCCGCGCGCAGCACGTCGGCGATCTCGCCGAGCGTGCAGTCGGCGTGCGCCGCCGCGACGAAGCGCTCCAGCAGGTTGTTTCCGGACTCGTTCGGATTGCCCTTGGCCGCGTCGCGGATCGCGTCGAGCGCCGCCTTGGCCTTCTTCGCATCGCGCCGCGCGCGCAGCCTGGCCAACCGCTCGCACTGCTCGGCCTCGACGCTCGGATCGATGCGCAACAGCTCGATCTCGGGCTTGGCGTGCAGGTCCTCGACATAGGCGTTCACGCCCACGACCTTCTTGCGCCCCTCCTCGACCGCTTGTTGGTACGCGACCGCCGAGCGGTGGATCTCGCGCTGGATGTAGCCCGCCTTGATGCACGGCACGACGCCGCCGCGGCGCTCGATTTCCAGGAAGTAGCGCTCGGCGTCGGCCTCCAGCCGATTCGTCTCGGCCTCGACGAAATAGGAACCACCCAGCGGATCGGCCACGTGCGCGACCTCGTGCTCCTCGGCCAGCAACTGCTGCGTGCGCAGCGCGATCTTGACCGACTTCTCCGTCGGCAGCGCGAGCGTCTCGTCCATCGAGTTCGTGTGCAGCGACTGCGTGCCGCCGAGCACCGCGGCCAGCGCCTCGACGGCGGTGCGCACGATGTTGTTCTCGGGCTGTTGTGCCGTCAGGGACACGCCCGCGGTCTGCGTGTGGAAGCGCAGCATCCACGAGCGCGGATTCTTCGCGCCGAACTCGTTGCGCATCTTGCGAGCCCAGATCCGCCGCGCCGCGCGGAACTTCGCGATCTCCTCGAAGAAGTCGAGGTGGCTGTCGAAGAAGAACGACAGGCGCGGCGCGAATTCGTCGACGCTCATGCCTGCGGCCACGCCGCGCCGCACGTACTCCATGCCGTTGGCGAGGGTGAACGCGAGCTCCTGCGCCGCCGTCGAACCGGCCTCGCGGATGTGATAGCCCGAGATCGAGATCGTGTTCCACTGCGGGACCTTCACCGCGCAGTGGCTCATCACGTCGGTGATCATGCGCAGCGCCGGCTCGACATCCACGAGCCAGGCGTGCTGTGCCTGGTACTCCTTGAGGATGTCGTTCTGCACGGTGCCGCGCAGTTGCGCCGGGTCGACGCCCGCGCGCTCGCCACAGGCGATGTAGAACGCCAGCAGGATTGGCGCCGGGCCGTTGATCGTCATCGACGTCGAGACCTCCGCCATCGGGATCCCGTCCATCAGCGTCTGCATGTCCTCGAGCGAGGAGATCGCGACGCCGACCTGCCCGACCTCGCCGCGCGCGTATTCGTGGTCGGAGTCGTAGCCCATCAGCGTCGGGAAGTCGAAGGCCACCGACAGACCGGTCTGTCCGTGCTCGAGCAGGTACTTGAAACGCTGGTTGGTCTGCGCCGCGGTGCCGAAGCCGGCGAACTGCCGCATCGTCCACAGGCGCCCGCGGTACATCGTCGGGTGCACGCCGCGGGTGTACGGGAACTGGCCCGGGTAGCCGAGGTCGCGCTCGTACTCGACCGGCGCATCCGCGGGCAGGTACAGCGGCTTGAGCGGCGTGTCCGACAGCGTCGTGAAACGGCCCTCGCGCATCTGCGCCACCTGCCAGGCCTCCTCCCACAGCTGCCGCGCCGAGAGCTGGGCCCGGCCGGCGCCGGTGGCGCGTGCGGTGGAGTCGCGAGCGGAGGACTGCGGGGGCACGGGCTGGCTCATGGAGGGGAGCTAGGGGTTGGCGCCGCGCAGCACGCGCGCAGCGAGTCGTTCCGCTACATCGTACGGCGGATCGCCTGCCGCGAGCGCGCGTTCCGCCAGTTCCCGCAGGCCGCCGGCCCCCCACAGCCGCTCGCCGAGGTGCTCCAGCATCACGCGGCGCACCTGTTCGACGCGACGGGCGCGGCGCAGCTGGTCGAGCCCGCTGCGTTCGAGGTGGGCGCGGTGCCGCCCGATCGCCTCCACCAGCCCCTCGATGTTGTTGCCCAGCGCCGCCGACAGCGAGACGATCGGAGGCTGCCAGCCCTGCTTGGCGGCGCGCGCGATCGAGAGCCGCGCGGCGACGGCATCCTCGAGATCCGTCGCGAGGCGGTCGGCTCCCGCGATGTCGCACTTGTTCACGACCAGCACGTCGGCGACCTCCAGGATGCCGGCCTTCATCGCCTGCACGCCGTCTCCGGCGCCGGGGCACAGCGTCACGATCACGGTGTCGACCGCGCTCATCACGTCGAATTCGGCCTGACCGACTCCGACGGTCTCGAGCAGGATCTCGTCGATGCCCGCGACGTCCATCGCATCGCACGCGTCGATCGCGGCTCGCGCCAGGCCGCCGTGGGAGCCGCGCGATGCCATCGAACGGATGAACACGCCGGGATCGGAGCTGCGCTCCTCCATGCGGATGCGGTCGCCGAGCAGTGCGCCGCCGGTGAACGGGCTGGTCGGATCGACGGCCAGGATCCCGACGCGCTTGTCGGTCGCGCGCAATCGGCCGGCGAGCGCGTTGACCAGCGTGCTCTTGCCCGCGCCGGGTGGTCCCGTCACGCCGCTGCGCCACGCACGCCCGACGCGCGACCAGGCCGGCGCGAGCTCGGCGGCGAAACGCGGATCGCCGTTTTCGGCCCAGCTGATCAGGCGCGCCAGTGCGCCGCGGTCTCCCGCGACGAGGCGTCCGCTCAGGCTCGATGGGTCGACCACGGGCACGATTCGGACTCGGGGCGCTATCCGAGCAGGCTGCGCGCGATGACCAGGCGCTGGATGTCGGTCACGCCTTCGTAGATCTCGGTGATGCGCGCGTCCCGGAACAGGCGCTCGACGTGGAAATCGTCGGTGTAGCCGGCGCCGCCGTGGATCTGCAGGCACTCGTCGGCGCACCAGTTGGCATGGCGCGACGCAAAGAGCTTGGCATGACTCGCCGCGCGCGCGCAGGGCAGGTTCTGGTCGCGCAGCCAGGCGGCCTTGTGCGTCAGCAGCCGAGCGGCCTCGATCCCGGCGGACATGTCGGCGAGCTTCCATTGGATCGCCTGGAAGTTGCCGATCGGCTGGTTGAACTGCGTGCGCTCCTTGCTGTACTTGATCGAGGCGTCGAGGCAGGCCTGCGCGATTCCGATGGCCTGCGCGGCGATGCCGATGCGGCCGCCGTCGAGGGTGTCCATGGCCAGCGGGAATCCGCGGTTGAGCTCGCCCAGGATGGCCTTCGAGGAGACGCGGCAGTTGTCGAACAGGACCTCCGTGGTGGTCGAGCCGCGGATGCCGGTCTTCTTCTCCTTCTTCCCGACCGTCAGGCCGGGCGCGTCGCGCGGCACGACGAAGGCCGTGATGCCCTTGGCCTTGGGCGCGGCCGGGTCGGTGCGTGCGTAGACGAGGAACACACCCGCGATGCCGCCGTTGGTGACCCACATCTTCGTGCCGTTCAACACCCAGTCGGCGCCGTCGGGCCGCGCCTGCGTGCGCAACGCCGCCGCGTCGGAACCGGAATTCGCCTCGGACAGGCAGTAGGCGCCGATCACCTCGCCGCTGGCGAGCTTGGGTAGCCAGCGCCGTCGCAGCTCGTCGCTCCCGAACTTGCGCAGCGGCGCCGCGACGAGCGAGTTGTGCACCGAGAGCGTGACGCCGGTCGACGCGCAGGCGCGATTGACCTCCTCCAGGACCAGGGCCAGATGCAGGATTCCAAGCCCGGCGCCGCCGAACTCCTCGGGCGTCGTCAAGCCCCACAGCCCCAGTTCCCCCATCTGCGACAGGACCTGCGGGTCGATCGACTCGTCACGGTCGTGCGCGCGCGCACGCGGAGCGAGTTCCTTGTCCGCGAAATCGCGGGCCATGTCGCGCAACATGCGCTGGTCTTCGTCGAGCTCGAATTCCATGGAGAGTCTCGGTGGATCCTGGTCTTGCCGTGGGGGGGTGCTTGCGGGACGCCGTGCGTCAGCCGGGGTAGTCGTAGAAGCCCTTGCCGACCTTGCGGCCCAGTCGGCCGGCGGCGACCATTCGCTTGAGCAGCGGGCAGGGGCGGTACTTGTCGTCGCCGAGGCCGTCGTGCAGCACCTCGAGGATGTATTGGCAGGTGTCGAGCCCGATCAGGTCGGCCAGCGCCAGCGGCCCCATCGGGTGGTTCATGCCGAGCTTCATCACCGTGTCGATCGCGTCGCGCGACGCCACGCCTTCCATCAGGCAATAGGCGGCCTCGTTGATCATCGGCATCAGCACGCGGTTCGACACGAAGCCCGGGTAGTCGTTGGCCTCGACGGGCGTCTTGCCCAGCGCCGTGGCGCACTCCATCACCGTGCGCGTCGTGGCGGCGCTGGTCTCGTGCCCGCGGATCACCTCGACCAGCTTCATCAGCGGCACCGGGTTCATGAAGTGCATGCCGATCACGCGGTCGGCACGCTGCGTGGCGGCCGCGATCGCCGTGATCGAGATCGACGAGGTGTTGGTCGCCAGGATGCACTTGGGGTCGGTCAGCCGGTCGAGTTCCGCGAAGATCTGGCGCTTGACGTCTTCGCGTTCGACGACGGCCTCGACCACGATCTGAGCGCCCGACGCGTCCGAGAGCGCGCAACCGCCGACGATGCGCGAGAGCGTGCCCTCGGCCTCGACCGCGGGCAAGGTCCCCTTCTTCACCAGGCGATCGAGCGAGGCGCGGATCGCGCCCATGCCGCGCGAGAGTGCCTGCTCGTTCACGTCGATCAGCCAGACCTGGCTGCCCTGTCCCGCGAAGGTCTGGGCGATGCCATTGCCCATCTGACCCGCGCCGATCACGGCGACGCGCTCGAAGTACGCCGCCACGGAACTACAGCGCCTCCACCGCGAGCGAGACCGCGTTTCCACCGCCCAGGCACAGCGAGGCCATGCCGTTCTTCGCGTTGCGCTGCTGCATCGCGTGGAGCAACGTGACCAGCAGGCGCGCGCCCGACGCGCCGATCGGGTGGCCGAGCGCGACGGCGCCGCCGTTGACGTTGACCTTCGTCGCATCGAGGTCGAGCACGCGAGTCAGCGCGCAGGCCGCGGCGGAGAACGCCTCGTTGATCTCGTGCAGGTCGAAATCGCGCGGCTTGCGGCCGAGCTTCGCGGCGAGCTTCCCTATCGAGACTTCGGGGGCCATCATCACCCACTCGGGGGCCAGGCCGCCGGTGGCGTAGCCGGTGATCTTCGCCAGCGGCTTGACGCCCTCGCACAACGCGCGGGAAGCGCTCATCAGCACGACGGCCGCCGCGCCGTCGTTGATCTGGCTGGCATTGCCCGCCGTGACCGTGCCGTCCTTGGGCTGGAAGGCGGGCTTGAGCTTGCCGAGGCCCTCGGAGGTCGAATCGCCGCGAATCCCCTCGTCAGTCGTGAACGGGATCGGATCACCTTTCTTCTGCGGCAGCGGGATCGCGAACTTCTCGGCATCGAAGCGGCCGGCCTTCGTGGCCGCGTCCGCCTTCTGGTGGCTCTGTGCCGCGAAGACGTCCTGCGCCGCGCGCGACACGTCGTACTTCGCCGCGACCTTCTCGGCGGTGATGCCCATGTGGAAGTCGTTGTAGATGTCCCACAACCCGTCCCAGACCATCGAATCGAGCAGCTTGCCGTGACCGAGGCGCTGGCCCGCGCGAGCCTCGGGCAACAGGTAGGGAGCGTTGGTCATGCTCTCCATCCCGCCGCACACGACGACCTCGGCGTCGCCCGCCCGGATCGCCTGCGCGCCCAGCATGACGGCCTTGAGACCGGAGCCGCAGACCTTGTTCACCGTGAACGAGCCGACGGCATCGGGAATGGCGGCGCCGCGCGCCGCTTGTCGAGCGGGGTTCTGACCGAGCCCCGCCTGCAGCACATTGCCCATGATCACCTCGTCGACCTTGTCCGCTGCCAAGCCGGCGCGGCGCAGCGCTTCCCGGATCGCGAATGCTCCCAACTGAGGAGCACGGAAACCTGCCAGGCTGCCCTGGAAGCGCGCGATCGGCGTGCGACAGGCGGAAACGATGACGACGTCCTGCATGGGTGGATCGGTCCCGGGGCGATGACCGGCGGGTGACCGGTACTTGGGAGTTGGATGAGGGGGGGACCCGCGACCAAGGGGCCCGCTCGCGAGCCCGGAAGTATATCGGGGACCCTGCGCCGCCGACGAGCGCGCGCCGCCCGGACCGCCGCCGGTCCGGAAAATCTCCGGCCGCGGCCTCAAGTCCGCGGACGAGCCGGCCGACAAGGAAGGTGTTCGGGAGCCCCGCCCGATTCGAAATCGAGCGGCGGATACCGAGACTGGTTCGAGACAGAGAGCCTTGGGTTGAGGAAACAGGGTCAGCATCCGGATCGCGGAGGCTGGCCCTGCTCCTTGTCCGCCGCCAGACAAGCCCGTGGAACCTGCGACTGATCCGGGCGGCGCTCCCGCCGCGACACCGCCGCCTGAGCATGCCTCCGGTCCGGCGCAGGTTCAGCGCGTCCGCCGGTTGATCAACGCCCTGGCCTGGATCGTCGTGTTGACCGGGGGCGCGGCGCTGTTCGTGGGCGGATGGCGGATGCAACTGCAACGCGCGGACCGCGCCGAGATCGAGTCCTTCGAGCAGGAGGTCCTGGAAAGCCGGCGCCTGCTCGGAATGCGCCTGGCGCAAGCGGAGCAAGAGGCCCAGCGGTTGCTGGGCGGTGCGGAGCACCCACCTGCGAGTCGGCTCGACAACCCGCTGCGCTACCTGCCGACCGCCTTCCCGGAACTGGCGGAATCGGAACACTTCGCGGACTCGATGCGACAGCTCGATGCAGCGCTCGAAGATGCGCGCGGGGTGCTCTCCGACTGTCGAATCTGGCGCGAGGACCGCGACCTCGTCGAGCAGAACCTGATCCGCGAATACGCGCGGATGGGGCGGCGACTGGACACGGAAATCGCACCGATCGCCGAGCAGAAATCGCCCGAGCGGCTGATGGCCGAATTGTGGATGCTGCGCGCGCTGCATCCCGAAGAGGCGAAGCGTTGGCCCGAAAGCGAGGCCGAACTCGCGACCCTGCCCTCGAGCGGGCCCGTGATCCAGTTGCTCGAGCGGCGACAATCGCTCGACGAGCGTCGCTCGCAACTGCAACTGGGCCTGCAGGCCGGCCTGAGCGAGCCGCGCGCCCGACTGGAAGTCCTCGGCGTCGAGTTGCAGGGCCTGGTCAACACGAAGAACGAGGAGATCGAGCGCACGTTCTTCTCCTTGTGGTGGAACATGGCCTGCTCCGGTCTGATCGGACTGGTGCTCTATCTGCTGGTCGCGCGTTCGGTCACGCGCACGCTCGTGCAGCAGGTGAGCGCCGCGGCCCAGGCCGCCGAGCGCGCCGAGTTCGCGCGCCGGGAGGCCCAGGAAGCCAACCGCGCCAAGAGCGAGTTCCTGGCCAACATGAGCCATGAGATCCGCACGCCGCTCAACGGCGTGATCGGCATGAACGAGGTGCTGTTGCGGTCGTCGCTCTCCTCCGATCAGCGCGAGTGCGCCGAGACCGCGCGCGCCTGCGGAGAGGCGCTGCTCGGGCTGGTCAACGACGTACTCGACCTCTCCAAGATCGAAGCCGGTCGCCTCGAGTTGGAGAGCGTCGAGTTCGGGCTCTTGCCGCTGCTCGCTTCGGCCGTCGAAGTGGCCGCTGGACCGGCGCGCCACAAGAAGCTGGCGATCCACACCACGTACGATCCGAGCCTGCCGCGCCGCGTCCGCGGCGACCCGACGCGCCTGCGCCAGGTCCTGGTCAACCTCCTCGGCAACGCGGTCAAGTTCACCGAGCAGGGGGCGGTCGAGATGCTCGTGCGTCCGGGACCGGGAGGAACCGGCCTGGAAGTGCGCGTGCGCGACAGCGGTCCGGGGATCGCGCTCGAGGTCCAGGCGCGGCTGTTCACGGCCTTCACGCAGGCGGACTCATCGACGACGCGTCGTTTCGGCGGATCCGGACTCGGCCTGGCGATCTGCAAGCGGATCGTCGATCGCATGGGCGGCACGATCGGACTGGAATCGACGCTCGGCGCCGGTTCGACCTTCTGGTTCCACATTCCGCTCGAGGTGGTGGCCGAGCGGGCGGAACCGGACCCTGCCCTGGCCTTGGCGCCGGCCGCGACCAAGTTGAACTCCGGGTTGCGCGTGCTGGTGGCCGAGGACAATCCGATCAACCAGCGCGTGATCCGCGCGCTGCTCGGGCGACTGGGCATCGAACCGCGCATCGCGAGCGACGGTCAGCAGGCGCTGGACCTGCTGGAGGCCGAGCCGATCGACATCGCGCTCTTCGATTGCCAGATGCCGGTGCTCGACGGCTACGAGGCCGCGCGCGAGTGGCGCCGGCGCGAGGCCGCGCGGCAGGGCCGTGCGCGACTGCCGATCCTCGCGCTGACTGCCAATGCGATCCAAGGGGACCGCGAGCGGTGCCTGGAAGCGGGGATGGACGGCTACCTGTCGAAGCCGGTCGGCCTGACCGCCCTGCGCGAGGCGTTGCAGCGCTGGGTGATCCAGGCCGAGACCCCGGCCGCCTGAGCCGCCGCGTCCCCGGCTGCCGGCGCTGCAGGGATCTGCCATTTAGGCTGATCCGCGGCCTTTGCGGCCCCGCCCAGGTCGCTCCGGCAGCAGTTCAATCGATGGCACGGTCCTTGATCATGCCGAAACGGCAAGAATTGCCTATCCCATCTACCCGCCCATCAACGGACAACCACGATGTTGCTGCAAACCCGCATGAATCGAACCTTTGACGACCTGCTGCGCGGCTTCCCGAAGTTCTCCGCCGAGCTCGTGCCGCTCAGTGCCGCGCAGAGCCCGCGCATGGACGTTCGGGAGAACGCTGCGGAGATCCTGGTCGAGGCGGAACTGCCTGGAGTCGAGGAGCAGGACATCGAGCTGACGCTGCATGAAGGCACGCTGGTGTTGCGCGGCGAGAAGAAGCTCGAGCAGAAGCTCGAACAGGAAGGCTGGCACCTGACCGAACGCGCCTATGGGTCGTTCCAACGCGTGATCGGGCTGCCGGCGGAAATCGACGCCGCGAAGATCGAGGCGACCTTCGAGAAGGGCGTGCTGCGCGTGCGCCTTCCGAAGCTCGCGGCGGCCGAGGCCGTTGCCAAGCGAATCGCGATCAAGAGCGGCCGCTGACGCGCCGGGGCGCTCTCGGACCGCGGCAGGCGGGCCGCGCCGGGTGCATCTTGCGCACCCGGCGCGGCCCGGCACACACTACGCGCATCGACGATGAACAGCTCCCCCACCGCCGCCGCGACCCGGGTCCGCTGCGAGGATTGCCGTTGGCTGCGCATGGCTCCCTGGCAGGCCAAGAAGACCGGCTGCTACCACCCCGAGCACATGCCGGGCAAGCAGAAGGATCCCGTCCTCGACGAGCAGCAGGTGCCCGGCGACCACGCGGCGCTCAATCGACGCGGCGACTGCGCGCGCTACGAGGCCAAGCCGCCGCGCGCATCGCTGTGGCAGCGCCTGTGGGCCTGAGTCGCTAGCGCCGTCGATCGCGTTCGACCGGCACGCGCCGGCGAACCTCGCGCGCGACCTCGACGTCGATCTCGGCGCTCACGCAACCGCCTCGAGGCGTGCCCGCGGCGAGCCGCTCACCGTCGGGAGCGTGGATCAGCGAGTTCCCTGAGAACTCGAGCGTCTCGCCGCGTCGGCCGAAGGTCGCGCTGCCGCAGCGATTGCAGGCCAGCACGAAGGCCTGCGCTTCGACCGCGCGGCCGCCGAGCAGCGCCAGCCAGTGACGCTCGCGCGCGACCGGCCACTGCGCCGGCACGAGTAGCAGCTCGACGCGCTGCTCGTGCAGCCCGACGAAGAGCTCGCCGAAACGCAGGTCGTAGCAGACCACGCCGCCGATGCGCACGCCGCGCCACTCGACGACCGGGGGCGGTTCGCTGCCGGCCGAGAACTGCGCGGGTTCGGCGGTCGGGCTGAACAGGTGGAGCTTGTCGTAGCGCAGCAGCTCGCGGCCCGCCGCGAACAGCTGCAACCGATTGCGCGGCAGCCCCGCCGATGCGCGCCCGTACGCGGAACCGGCGATCGCGATGTCCAGCTCCCGCGACAGCGCGCGCACGCGCTCGACGCAGTGCTCGGAAGCGTCCAGCCAGCGCTGCTGCTCATCCGCCGCGAGCGCGCCGGCCGGGAAGGAGGTCGGCCACATCTCGGGCAGCAGGGCCAGCTCGACGCCGCTCGCGGCGGCCTGGACGAGCGCGGTCTCGGCAAGCGCGAGGTTGTGCTCGGGTTCGCCGGCGCGCACATCGAACGAGCAGGCGCCCACCTTCATCGGCGCGTACTCTATCCGCCACATGCCGGAGTCGCCGCTCGACTGGCTGGTGCTGCTCGTCCCGGGTCGCGTGCTGCTCGCGCTGCTCGCACCGGGTCCGATCGGAGCGCTGCGCCCGCTGCTGCCCTGGCCGAGCGCCGCGCTGCGCACGCTGGTCGCCTGCCTGGCCCTGGGCACGGCGCTGTGGCCGGCCCAAGTGATGGTCGGATACTGGCTGGGAGTTCAGCCGCCCGCGCACGCGGCCGCCGCGCTGGCGTGGATGTCCCCATGGTTGGTGCTGGCCCTGGTGCTGCTGACGCTCGGCCCGCGCGCGCTCGTGCCCGGCGGCGACGGCCGCGAGCCGTGGACGTGGAACGCGGGCGTCGACCTGTGCCTGCTGGCCGCGCCCGTCGCGCTCGAGCTGGGCCTGGGGCCGGAGGCCTGGGCGCTGGCGGGACTGGGCTTCGCGATCTGCTGGCGTCGCCGCGCCGATCGGCGCGCGCTCGCGCTGGCCGCGCTGGCGTTCGGACTGGCGGCCGGAACGAGACAGGTCGAGGCCTGGATCGGTCTGGGCGGACTGGCCGCACTGGTGCTCGCGAGCGCGCGCCCCGCGCGCGCTTCGGCTGCCGCGCATGCGGCGCTCGCAGTGTGCCTGATCGCGCTGCCGCTCACGTGGACCGAACTCGACAAGACCGGCCGCGGGCTGTGGTGGGGCGTCGAGCTCAACGCGCGTTGAGCGCGACCGGCTGCACGTCGAAGGCCAGCGCGACGCGGTGCGCGCCGGCCGGCACGCGGAACGCGAAACCGCAGCCCTGCGCGCGCAGCACCTGCTCGATCGGCGTGCCGTCGATGCGCGCGCTCGCGCGCACCGCGCGCGGGTCGGCAACTCGACCGAGCCGCGCGTAATCGGGTCCGAAGCGCAGCAGATCGCTGTAGAGGAACGGCGGCTGCGCGACGAGCCAGCGCTCGCGCGCGCATTCGATGTCCAGTTCGATCGAAGCCCGCAGTGCAACCGCGTCGATCGCGAGCGGCACGGCGACCTGCAGCCTCTCGCCCGGCTCCAACCGGGCGCCGGCATCCGTCTCGATCGAACCCGGCGCGGCCTCGACGATCGCGACCGCGCGTGGGTCGACGGCGCCGCCGGCGAGCAGCGCACGCGCCTCCTCGTACGTGGCGACCGTCCGCACCGCGGCGTAGAGCTTCCACTCCTCGACCCGCGGACGCGCGAGCAGCTCGGCCGTGTCGATCGCACCATGGCTGCCATCGGCGCGCCGCCCCCACAGGCCGCGCGGATCGGTCGCCAGCTCCGCGAGCTGCGGAGGCGGCGCGCACGCGTGCGGTGTGTCGAGGAACGCGAGCGTCGGATGCACGAGCAGGTCGTCGTGCCTGAATTCCGGAAAGGCGCGCAGCAGACTGCGCGTGCCCGTTTCGAGATTGACCAGGATGGGTGCGCGCGCGGCGGGCCGCCGCGCCAGCTCCTGCAAGGGAGCGCGACAGGACTCCAACTCGGTGGTGGCCTCGCGCCAGGCCGCGAGCGCATCGGCGCGCGCGTTCCAGCCGGCCGCCAGCGCCGCCGCCAGCGCCAGC
>VGZE01000022.1 GCA_016872755.1 Planctomycetota bacterium | reverse complement strand
ATCGAGCGAGGCGTTCCGGTGAGAAGGGTGACGACCAAGGACGGCAAGAGCGTGGCCGTCACGACGGTCTACGACCTCCTGATGGCGCAGTACGGCGTGCCGCGCGGCCTGCCGGGAGCGTATCCGAAGAGCTACGACGAGAACGGTCCCTACACGCCGGCCTGGGCCGAGCAGCACACGGGCATGGATCGCGAGACGCTGATCCGCTTTGCGCGTGAATGGGGCGTGACCGCCGAGAAGACCGGCGGACGCTGCACCGTGATCATCGGCGCGGGCATCAACCACTGGTACCACGCGAATCTGATGTATCGCGCCGCGATCCATGCGCTCGTGTTCTGCGGCTGCGTCGGCAAGAACGGCGGGGGGCTCGCGCACTACGTGGGGCAGGAGAAGCTGGCCCCGATGGAGTCATGGTCCGCCCTCGCCTTTGCGAAGGACTGGCATGCTCCGTCGCGACTCCAGAATGCGCCGAGCTGGCACTACGTGCACTCCGATCAATGGCGCTACGAGAAGGGGTTCCGCGACTATCACGTGGTCCCGCCCGAGCAACCCGAAGGCAGCCTCGCGAACGGCCACACGATCGACGTCAATGTGCGTGCGGTACGCAACGGCTGGCTTCCGTTCTACCCGCAATTCGACCGCAACCCGATCGACCTCGCGCGGGAAGCGTTCACGGCCGGCGCAGCGGACGAAAAGGGGGTTTCCGAATACGTAGCACGCGAGCTCGTGGCGCGGCGGCTGAAATTCGCCATCGAGAAACCGGATGCGCCCGAGAGCTGGCCGCGACTGTGGTTCATCTGGCGCGGCAACGCGCTGATGAGCTCGGCGAAGGGGCACGAGTACTTCCTCGATCACTATCTGGGAACACACCACAACAACGTCGCCACCCAGATCGCGGGTGACTCGGTGCGCGACGTCGAGTGGGTGCCGAACGCTCCGAGCGGGAAGATCGATCTCGTCGTCGATCTCAACTTCCGGATGGACACGTCGGCGCTCTACTCCGACATCGTGCTGCCCGCGGCGACCTGGTACGAGAAGTCCGATCTCAATTCGACCGACATGCACAGCTTCATCCATCCGCTGGCGCAAGCGGTGCCGCCGTGCTGGGAGTCGAAGAGTGACTGGGACATCTTCAAGGCGCTCTCCAAGAAATTCTCGGAGCTCGCCTCGCGACACCTGCCCGGGAAGACCGCGGACGTCGTTGCATTGCCGCTCGCGCACGACACCGCGGCCGAGATCGCGCAGCCCCGCATCGCGGACTGGATCGACGGATCGGCGCCCGCAATACCGGGCGTGACGATGCCTGCGTTCAAGCTCGTCCAACGCGAATACGCAAGAACCTACGAACAGTTCATTTCGCTCGGGCGGGGCATCCGGGAGCGCGGGCTCGGTGCCCACGGAACGAGCTACGACGTCAAGGACTTCTACGACGAGATGCTCGCCACCGGGCGCGTCGAGCGCTGGGACGGGACGAGCTATCCGTCGGTGAAGGACGCCAAGGACGCGGCGAATGCCGTGCTGCGGCTCGCGACCGTCACGAACGGCGAGCTGGCCTGGCGCAGCTACAAGAACATGGAGAAGAAGGTCGGGCTGCCCTTGGCCGACCTCGCGGAGAAATCGCGCTCCGTGCGCATCGGTTACGAAGACCTCCAGGCTCAACCGCGGCGACTCCTGAACAGTCCGATGTGGTCGGGGCTGCTCGAGGACGGTCGCAGCTACTCACCCTTCACCTACAACGTCGAGCGGAACGTGCCCTGGCGCACGCTGACCGGCCGGCAGCACCTGTACCTCGACCACGAGGGCTATCTGCAGTTCGGCGAGCACCTGCCGACCTACAAGCCCAAGCCGAAACCTGAGCAGTACGCGGACTTGCGCTGCAGTCCGAGCGACGCGGGAACGCTGATGCTGAACTTGCTGACGCCCCACGGCAAGTGGCACATCCACTCGACGTACGGCGACAACCAGCGCATGACGACGCTCTCGCGCGGCTGTGAGCCGCTGTGGATCAGCCCGCGCGACGCCACGAGGATCGGGGTCGTGGACAACGACTGGGTCGAGGTCCACAACGACCACGGTGTCGTCGTGACGCGCGCGGCAGTGAGCGCGCGCATTCCGAGCGGCATCTGCATCCAGTACCACTCGCCCGAGCGCACGTACGGAGTTCCGAAGTCGCCTCTGCGCGGGAATCGACGAGCCGGCGGTCACAACAGCCTCGTGCGCGCCAGGCTCAAGCCGAATCTGATGGTCGGCGGGTACGGACAGTTCACGTACCACTTCAACTACTGGGGGCCGATCGGCTGCAACCGCGACACGCACATTTTCGTGCGCAAGCTCCCGAACCTCACCTGGTGACAGCGGAAAGCCCCAACCCAATGGACGTTCGCTCGCAGATCGCGTTGGTCTTCCACCTGGACAAGTGCATCGGCTGTCACACGTGCAGCATTGCCTGCAAGAACGTGTGGACCGACCGCGCCGGAACCGAGTACATGTGGTGGAACAACGTCGAGACCAAGCCCGGCACCGGGTATCCGACGCGTTGGGAAGACCAGGAGAGCTATCGCGGAGGCTGGCGTGTCGAAGACGGCGTGATCGAGCTGCGCTCGACGGGCAAGGCGCGCATCGTCCCCAACATCTTCCACAACCCGTCCATGCCGAGCATGGACGACTACTACGAGCCCTGGACCTACAAGTACGACGATCTGTTCAATGCGCCCGAGGGCGACGATCAGCCGACCGCGCGACCGATTTCGATGGTCACGGGCGAGCCGATCAACGTCGAGGCGGGTCCGAACTGGGACGACGATCTCGGCGGTTCCGAGGTGTACGCCAAGAACGATCCCAATCTCGAGGATCTCTCACCGGAACAGCGCGCGCAGCTTTCCTCGGTCGAGCGCCTGGTCTTCTTCTACCTGCCGCGCATCTGCAATCACTGTCTGAACCCCGCCTGCGTCGCGGCCTGTCCATCGGGCGCGCTGTACAAGCGTGGTGAGGACGGCATCGTGCTGCTCAATCAGTCTCGCTGCCGCGGCTGGCGCGCCTGCATACCGGCCTGCCCGTACAAGAAGACCTACTACAACTGGTCGACCGGAAAGTCTGAGAAGTGCATCCTGTGCTTCCCGCGTTTGGAATCTGGCCAGGCTCCGGCTTGCTTCCACAGTTGCGTCGGTCGCATACGGTACCTCGGCAACGTTCTTTACGACGCTGATCGCATCAGCTCGGCTGCACTGCGGCCGGATCACGAGCTCGTCGACGCGCAGCGCGAGCTGATCCTGGATCCGAACGATCCGGCGGTGATCGCGGCGGCCCGCGAGAGTGGCGTCCCCGACGCCGTCGTCGAAAGCGCGCAGCGCTCGCCGGCATGGAAGTTCGTCAAGGAATGGAAGCTCGCGCTGCCCCTGCACGTCGAGCATCGCACGTTCCCGATGCTCTTCTACGTTCCGCCGCTCCTGCCGGTCATGTCGATCGCGGACGGCAATCTCGTCCGCAGCGATGTCTCGCAGCTCTTCGGGGAAGTGGAGAAGGTGCGCGCGCCGATCGCGTACTTGGGCAAGCTCTTCGCGGCCGGCAACGACGGCAAGGTCCGCTACGCGCTGAAGAAGCAACTCGCCGTGAGGCTGTGGCGCCGCCACGTGACGGTGGGGGACATCTCTGCGGAGGCGGCACGCGACGCGCTGGCCCAGGCGGACTGCACCAGCGAAGAGGCCGACGCCATCTACCGCCTGACGGCACTGGCGACGTTCGACGATCGCTTCGTGATCCCGCCTTTCCAGCGCGAGATGGCGCTCGAGATGCTGGACGATCCGCACGTCCATCGCGCCGAGGCCGGATTCGGATTCCGCACCGCTCCGGAGAGGGCCTGAGCCATGGTCGCCAGCACCGCAGTGTGGGACGCCTTCGCGGGTCTGCTCAGCTATCCAGGCAACAACGTCGAACGCTTGCGCGGCGAATGGTGCGAGCACGTCGTCGCGCGCTTTCCGACGCTCCGCGATCAGCTCACTCCGCTGGTCGAACTCGCGCGTGAACGCGGCGAGGGGGAGTGCGAAGAACTGTACACGCGCACCTTCGACGGCAACGCCGAGCGCGCACTCGAGCTCGGTTGGCACCTTCACGGCGAGAATTACGCACGCGGGGTGCTGCTGGTGCGTTTGCGGACGCTGCTGCGCGACGCGCAGCTCGACGAGGGTGGGGAGCTGCCGGACCACGTCTCGAACGTGCTCCGGCTGCTGGGGCGCGTCGACGAGACCATGGCGGGCGCGCTCGCCGAGCACGTGCTCGTTCCAGGCCTCGACAAGCTCGTCGAGCGCTTCACCGATACCGGAAATCCCTACCGAGCGGCGCTCGTGGCCTTGCGCAGCGCCCTCGCCACGGACCGTGAAACGAGGGCCAAGTCGTGATCAACGATCTGCTGCTCTACGGCGCATTGCCTTATGCGGCGACGGTTGTGTTCCTGATCGTCACGATCCAGCGCTACCGCCAGCGCTCGTTCACGTACTCGAGTCTCTCGTCGCAATTCCTCGAGAACCAGCACCACTTCTGGGGATCCGTGCCGTTCCACTATGGGCTGCTGGTGGTCCTCGCAGGTCACCTGCTCGCGCTGCTGCTGCCGCGGGCCGTGCTGTGGTGGAACGCGGAACCGCTGCGGCTCTACGCACTCGAAATCACCGGCTTGGCGTTTGCGCTGCTCGCGCTCGTCGGACTCGTGAACATCGTGGTTCGGCGAGCCAGCGTTCCGAAGGCGCGTGTCGTGACGACTACGGGCGATTGGGTGCTCAATGTACTGCTGGGCACGCAGATCCTGAGCGGCATCGGCGTGGCGATCGTGCACGGCTGGGGTTCCTCGTGGTTCTCGAGCAGCGTGAGTCCCTGGCTTTGGTCGCTTGCCCGCCTGGATCCGGAAGTCGCGTGGGTGGCCCCGCTTCCCTGGCTCGTGAAGGTGCACATCGTCAATGCCTGGCTGCTGATCGGAGTCTTCCCGTTCACCCGCCTGGTGCACGTGCTCGTCGTGCCGAATCCCTACCTATGGCGCAAGACCCAGGTCGTGCTGTGGAACCGCCCGCGCACGAGGTCCAGTTGAATCCGAGGATCCAGCCGTGACGAAACGCAAGTTGCCGGAACTCTTGGACTTCTCCGCCGAGCGGATCCGCAATCTCCATTGCACCTGGATTGCGTTCTTCATCTCCTTCTACATCTGGTTCAACATGGCGCCGCTCGCGACCACCATGTTGCGGGAGGAGGGCGGTGAAGGAGGGTGGTTGACACCCGAGCACCTCAAGTTGCTCGCGATTTGCAATGTCGCGCTGACGATACCGGCGCGAATCGTGGTAGGGGCACTGATCGATCGCTTCGGGCCGCGTCGCTGCTTCGCCGGCCTGTTGATGTTCACGGCGATTCCCGCCTTGATGTTCGCGTTCGGGACCTCGTTCATGCAGCTCCTGGTTGCGCGACTCCTGATCAGCACGACGGGCGCGAGCTTCGTGATCGGCATTCGCATGGTGGCGCAGTGGTTCCCGCCGCGAACGATCGGACGGGCAGAAGGGTTCTACGCCGGCTGGGGGAATTTCGGCTCTGCCTGGGCTGCGATGACATTGCCCTGGATCGCGCTGTCCTGGTTCGGCGGCGGCCACAACGGTTGGCGCTATGCGCTTGCCGTCAACGCAGCCGTGGCCTTCGTGTACGGGATCGCCTACCTGTTCCTCGTGCGGGACGTCCCCGATGGCAAGCAGTTCGTCGGGTTGAAGAAGACGCAGCCCATGTTGGTGAACAGCCGCTGGGATCTCGTCCAGCTCCTGATCTGGTCGTTCCCGCTGGTCGGCGCCCTGGGATTCCTGGCCTGGCGCGCCTCGAAGATCACGCTCGGTGGGGGATCGAGCGACCACGTGATGTCGCAGGAAATGCTGTGGGCGGTCTATGCCGTCTTGGCGCTCGTGCTCATCGCGCACGCGCTCAAGACGATCCAAGTGAACCTGCCTCACATCCGCGCGGGCGTCCCGGACGACCTGCGCGTGCATTTCCCGAGCGTGGCCGCCTTGAACACCACCTACTTCGCCAACTTCGGCGCCGAGCTGGCCGTGGTGTCGATGCTGCCGGCCTTTTTCGAGGGAACGTTCGACATTTCCCCGACGACGGCGGGGTTGGTCGCTTCGTCGTTCGCGTTCGTCAATCTGTTCGCGCGGCCGCTCGGAGGCCTGCTTTCCGACAGCTTGAGGAGCCGCAAGTGGACCATGGCCGCTTACATGGCTGGGATCGCGGCCGGCTTCTTCGGAATGGCATTCATCACCGGGATGTGGCCGCTCTGGCTGGCCGTTGCCTTGACCATCGCGTGCTCGATGTTCGTTCAAGGCGCCGAGGGCGCGACCTTCGCGATCATCCCGATGATCAACAAGCGGCAGACGGGCCAGATCGCCGGCATGGCTGGTGCCTACGGCAACGTCGGGGCCGTCGTGTACCTCGTGCTGTTCACGATGGTGAGCGCCAAGGTGTTCTTCCTGCTGCTGGCCGCGGGCGCGGCGCTGAGCGTGCTGACGTGCTTGCTGTGGCTGCGAGAGCCGGAGGGTTCGTTCGCTGACGAGGATCCCGCCCGCGATCCGTCGCAGGACCGCGAACCGCATCCGGTTGCTGCTCCCGCGGGAACGGCTGCGAAGAACGGATTCGCTCGGTCCGGGAGGTCGCAATGAGCGTCGTCACCGGGACGGAGCCGAAACGGCACGGCAAGACCTGGCTCGAGCGATGGACGCCCGAGGACGAAACGTTCTGGCGCGACAAGGGCAGCGCGATTGCGTGGCGCACACTGACGCTGACGACGTTCACGCTCGTGCTCTCGTTTGCGTCCTGGTTCGCGATGTCGGCGGCCGTCGTGCGCTTGCCCGGCATCGGGTTCAAGTTCACGTCGAGCCAGCTCTTCTGGCTCACCGCGATGCCTGGTCTCGCCGGTGGAACGCTGCGCATCGTGCACACGTTCCTGATCCCGATCTTCGGGACTCGCCTGGTCGTGTCGATCGCGACCCTGCTGAAACTCATTCCGTGCGTGGGGCTCGCCCTGGCGATCACGAACCCGGAGACACCCTACTGGATGTTCCTCCTGCTCGCGTTCCTGGCGGGCATGGGGGGCGGTGACTTCTCCTCCTACATGCCGAGCACGAGCCTGTTCTTCCCCAAGCGCCTGCAGGGCACGGCGCTCGGCATCCAGGCAGGCATCGGGAACTTCGGAGTGTCGTTGGCGCAGTTCTTGACGCCCTGGATCATCGGGTTTGCGGCGTTCGGTGCGGTCGGTGGCGCAGCGCAGACGTTCACGAAGGGAGCGGTCTCCAAGCCGATGTGGCTGCAGAACGCCTTCTGGGTGTACGTGCCGTTCCTGGTCCTGCTCGGCATCGCTTGCGCCCTCTGGCTGCGCAGCGTTCCCGTGCGCGTTTCGTTCCGGGACCAGCTCGACATCTTCAAGTCGAAGCACACATGGTTCTGCACCATCACCTACCTGATGACCTTCGGGTCGTTCGCTGGGCTGTCGGCCGTGTTTCCGCTGATGATCGCGAAGATCTACGGAAAATTCCCGGATGCTCCGGATCCCCTGGCCTTCGCTTTCTACGGCCCGCTGATCGGTTCGGTGAGCCGCGTGATCTTCGGATTCGTGGCCGACAAGACCGGCGGAGCGGTGCTGACACAGCTGTGCGGAGTGGCCCTGATCGGACTGTGCACGGCATTGGTCGCGACCAATGTGCTCACTCCCGAGTCCCGCGAGTCCTTTCCGATGTTCGTCGGGTTGATGCTCGCGATCTTCTTCTTTACCGGGATCGGGAACGCCGCGACGTTCCGGCAATACCCGCTGATCTTCAAGCACTCTCCGCGTCAGGGCGCCGGCGTACTCGGGTGGACCGCCGCGATCGCGGCCTACGGGCCGTTCTTCGTGTCCCTGCTGATGAATTCGTCCTTCGAGAGCAGCGGCAGCCCTGCGGCCTTCTTCGTCGGCGCCATCGTGTTCTACGCGATCGCGACCGGCATCAACTGGTGGTACTACGCGCGCAAGGGCGCGGAGGTCCCCTGCTAGGAGCAGCACATGGCGCTTCAGCGATGGATCTTCGGCCTGTCGACCTTCGCGATCGGCGCCGCCGCGATCGCGCTCGATGGAGACGTGCGCGGCGAAGGCGATCACAGCGGCTACGCGCCGGTCCAGCCGATCGCCTTCTCGCACCGACTGCACGCAGGCGAGCTCCAGATCGCGTGCCAGTACTGCCACTACGGCGCAGAGACGAGTCGTCACGCCGGCATTCCGGCGTCATCGATCTGCATGAATTGCCACCAGGTCGTGAGGGCCGGAATGGACGCGGTGCTGGCCGAGAAGGCGGCCGCCGAGCTGGAGCAGCGACAAGTGCGCCCCGTCGAATCGGTCGAACTGCGCAAGCTCTACGACTTCCTCGCACTGGATTCCGAACTCAAGCCCCTTCCCGGGCGGGCCCCGCTGGCTGTCCCGTGGCAACGAGTCCACGCGCTTCCTGATTTCGTGTACTTCGACCACCGCGCCCACGTTTCGCGGGGTGTTGCCTGCGAGACCTGCCACGGTCAGGTCCAAGCCATGGAACGGATGCGACAAGAATCGACTCTCTCCATGGGCTGGTGCGTCGCGTGCCACCGCGCGAGTTCACCCGCGTTGGGAACGGCAGCCGGCGCGCCGGACGGTCCGCGTCTCGAGGAGCACGTTTCGACCGACTGCGTCGCGTGCCACTACTAAACGTGAATCACCCGACTTCCCACGACGAGTTACTGTTCCCCGGCGACGATCCGTCGCCTTCGAGGCGCGCTTTCCTGCGCCTGGCCGGCTTCGGCATCGCCGCAGGATCGCTGGCAGGTTGTTCGCGCCGCGCGCCCACGAGCGCGCTTTCCTGGACCCAGGCGCCCGAAGACGTGGTCGCCGGACGCGCGTGGTGGATCGCCACGACCTGCGGCGGCTGTCCGAGCGCGTGCGGCGCGCTTGCGCGGTGCCGCGATGGTCGGCCGGTCAAGCTCGAGGGCAATGAGCTCGATGTCGACAGCCGGGGCGGGTTGTGCGCCGCCGGGCAGGCTGCGTTGCTCGGCGTGTACGACTCCCAGCGAGTGCCGGGCCCCCGCTGGCAGGGTCGGAGCACGACCTGGGCCGAGCTCGACTCCCAGGTCGGGCTCGAGCTCGATGCGCTGCGCAAGCGCGGCAAGGTGCGCGTGCTGACGAGCACGATCCACTCGCCCAGCACGCGGCGCGCGATCCAGGACTTCGTGGGGCACTTCGCCGATGCGCGGCACGTCGCGTACGACGTTCCATCCGCCGCCGCGCTGCTCGACGCGCACATGCACACGCACGGCGTGCGGGTGCTGCCGGACATGCGCTTCGAGCGCGCGCGGGTCGTGGCGGCCTTCGAGGCCGACTTCCTCGGCACTTGGATCGCGCCGGTGCACTTCGCCGCGCGCCATGCCGAGCGCCGCGTGCCCGGCGGCGATCGCTCGATGCACGTGCAGTTCGAGTCGCGCCTGTCGCTGACCGGCTCACGCGCCGACCGACGAACGCGCATCGCGCCGCACGAGTTGCGCGCGGCGCTCGAGCGGCTGCGGGACGAAATCGCAGTTCGCGCCGGCGCCGCCGCGCCGGCCCGCTCGTCGCTGCGAGAGGAGCTCGGCGCCGCAATCGAACGGATCGCGGAGGAACTGTGGGGCGCCCGCGGCGCCAGCCTCGTCGTGTGCGGGACGAACGACCTCGCAGGCCAGCTGCTCGTCAACGAGGCCAATGCGCTCTTGGAGAACTATGGCAGGACGCTGGACCTCGCCAGGCCCTCGCTGCAGCGCAGCGGGGACGACAGGGCACTGGAGCAGTTGGCGGGCGAACTCGAGCGCGGCGAGATCGACATGCTGGTCTGTGCAGGGTGCAACCCTGCCTACGAGCTTCCTTCCGCCTTCGCGCGTGCCCTCGGGCGGGTCAAGACGCTCGTCACGTGCTCGCCCGAACACGACGAGACGGCGCGCATCGCCCACTGCGTGGCGCCGGAGCCGCACTTCCTGGAGTGCTGGAACGACGCCGAACCCTTCGCCGGGAGCCTGCGCCTCACGCAGCCCACGGTCCCGCCGCTGCGCGATGCCCGCACGCTGCGGAGCACACTGCGCGCGTGGCTCGGCGACACGGGCAGCGACCGCGAGCACATCGAGGAGCACTGGCGCGAGGCGATCTGGCCGAGAGCGCGCGGCTCCGAATCGTTCGAAGCCTTCTTCCGGCGCGCGCTGCACGACGGCGTCGTCGAGCTGCCGCGCGAGAACGTTGCAACACCGGCCTTCCGCGGCCGTGTCGCGCTCGAACCATCGACCCCGGGTCCTGCAGGCGCGACCCTCGTTCTCTACGCGAAGGTCACGATGCCCAGCGGCGCCCACGCGCACAACCCGTGGCTGCAAGAGCTGCCGGACCCGATCTCGAAGGCGACCTGGGGCAATTACGCGTGCATCGCGCCTGGCCGCGCCGCGAGCGAGGGTCTCTCGGACGGCGATGTTGTGCGCGTCGAGGCAGGTGGCGCAGTGCTCGAGTTGCCCGTGTACGTGCAGCGCGGCCAGCACGAGGACGTCGTGGCGGTCGCGCTCGGCTACGGGCGCGTCGGTACCGATCGCTTCATGCGCGTCGGGCCGCAATGGATCGGAGCGAGCCCGACGGTCGACTCTGGCGACGCGGTGGGGGTGAACGCCGCGCCGATGCTCGCATTCGAGGGCGGCTACCTGCGGAGCGACGTGCACCCGCTGCGACTCGTGCGCACGGGAAGGCGTGCCGAACTCGCTCGCACGCAAGAACACGACACACTACAGCTGCCTGAGGACCTTGCGCCCCACGGCCATGCGGAGCGTGACCTCCTGCACGCGCGCGACGGACACGGCGGGCACGGGAATCCGGGTCTGTGGCCGGACGACCACGCCAACGACGGCCCGCGTTGGGGCATGACGATCGACCTCGAACGCTGCACCGGCTGTTCGGCCTGTGTCGTGGCGTGTCAGGCCGAGAACAACGTGCCCGTGGTCGGTCGCGACGAGGTCGCGCGCCATCGCGAAATGAGCTGGCTGCGCATCGACCGCTATTTCGCCGGGGAAGGCGACGAGGTGCGCGCGGACTTCCAGCCGATGCTCTGCCAGCATTGCGCCAACGCACCGTGCGAGGCGGTATGTCCTGTGCTCGCGACCGTGCACTCGGCGGAGGGGCTCAACCAGCAGGTCTACAACCGCTGCGTCGGCACGCGCTATTGCGCCAATACGTGCCCCTACAAGGTGCGGCGCTTCAACTGGTTCGACTACGCGCGCGAGGACGAACTCGCCAACCACTCGCTGAATCCCGACGTCACGGTGCGCTCGCGCGGCGTGATGGAGAAGTGCTCGTTCTGCGTGCAGCGCATCCAAGAGGCGAAGTTCGAGGCGCGGCGCACGGGTCGACCGCTCGCGGACGGCGACGTGCGCCCGGCCTGCGCGCAATCGTGTCCGGCGCGGGCCATCACCTTCGGGGACCTGGCCGACGCGAAGAGCGCGGTAGCGCGTGCCACGGCGGATCCGCGGGCCTTTGCGCTGCTGGAGGAACTCAACGTGCAGCCGTCGATTCGCTATCTCGGCCGCGAGCGACGCGCCGGCCGGAAGGAGGATCCGCATGGCCACTAGGATCAGAGCCACGACCCTGCAGGTCGCGCCCGCGCCGACCCTCGTCGCCCCGGGCACGCGGTCGAGCGACGTCACGCGCGACGTGTGCTCGCCGCTCGAGCGCAGGCCCGGGCGAATGTGGTGGATTGGGCTCCTGATCGCCGGGAGCGCGCTGCTCGTGGGCGTGGCGTGCGTGGCTTATCAGATCAAGGTCGGCATCGGCACGTGGGGACTCGACCGGACGGTCGGCTGGGGCTTCGACATCACGAATTTCGTCTTCTGGGTCGGCATCGGACACGCGGGCACGCTGATCTCCGCCGTGCTGCTGCTGTTCCGCCAGAAGTGGCGCACTTCGATCAATCGTTCGGCGGAAGCGATGACGATCTTCGCCGTGATCTGTGCCGGATTGTTCCCGGTGATCCACATGGGGCGCCCCTGGCTCGCGTACTGGGTCTTTCCCTATCCGAACGGCCGCGGGCCGCTGTGGGTGAACTTCCGCTCGGCGCTCCTGTGGGACGTCTTCGCGATCGGCACGTACTTCACGATTTCGCTGCTGTTCTGGTACATCGGCCTGATTCCGGATCTGGCGACCGTGCGTGATCGCGCGCGCGGCTGGCGGCGCAAGTTGTACGGCTGGCTGAGCCTGGGGTGGACGGGATCGGCGCGTTCTTGGTCGCGCTACGAGGTGGCCTGCGCGCTGCTCGCGGCGCTCGCGACGCCGCTCGTCGTCTCGGTGCACAGCGTCGTCTCGAGCGACTTCGCGACCTCGGTCATACCCGGCTGGCACGCCAACGTGTTCCCGCCGTACTTCGTGATCGGAGCGGTCTTCTCGGGATTCGGCATGGTGCTGACTCTGATGCTCGTCGCGCGCAAGGTGATGGGCTACGAACGCTACATCACGCAACGTCACATCCTCGCGATGTGCAAGGTGCTGGTGTTCACCGGGAGCATCGTGGGGCTCGCCTATGCGACCGAGTTGTTCGTCGCATGGTATTCGGGGTCGGCTTACGAGCAGTTCACCTTCGCGAACCGGATGCGCGGGCCCCTGGGCTGGGGCTACGGGATCATGGTCGGCTGCAATGTCGTCGTGCCGCAACTCCTTTGGTTGTCACGCGTGCGCAATTCGTTGCTCGCGGTATTCGTGATTTCGCTGCTCGTGAACGTCGGGATGTGGTTCGAGCGCTACGTGATCATCGTCGGGTCGCTGGAGCGCGACTTCCTGCCCTCGAGTTGGTCGAGCTACGTGCCGACGCCGATCGAGTTCGGGACGCTGCTCGGCAGCTTCGGCCTGTTCTTCACGCTGTTCCTGCTGTTCTGCCGTTTCCTGCCGATGATCTCGATGTTCGAGGTGAAGACGGTTCTCGCGCCGGAGCACGGCGCCGAGCACTCGCGGGAGGGGCGCGCATGACACGCCGGCAACTGGTCGGGTATTTCGAGGAGGACTCGCAAGTCGTGCACGCGCTGCGCATCTGTCGCGAGCGCGGGCTGGAGACGCTGGACGTCGTGTCCCCGTTCCCCCTGCACGGAATCGACGAGGCGCTCGGCCTCCGACGCACCCGCCTGCCCTGGTTGACCCTGATCGGCGGAAGCGTCGGCCTGGCGCTGGGAATGGCATTGCAGTACTGGAGTTCGGCGAGCGACTGGCCGCTCAACGTCGGAGGCAAGCCGTTCAATTCTTTCCCGGCCTTCGTGCCGGTCGCATTCGAGCTCACGATCCTCGGCGCGGGCCTGTGCACCGTGTTCGGACTGCTCGCCAGGACGGGACTCCACCCGTGGCGGCGAGTCGGACCCGAGCGGCTGCGCACGAGCGACGACCGTATCGCGCTCGTCGTCGCTCGGCGGGACGCGAGCCACGACCCGCGCGAGCTGCGCCAGGTGCTGTTCGAATGCGGGGCCGTCGAGGTCGTCGAGGAGGAGTTGCCGTGAGAAGCGACTTGCGCGGGTTGATCCCGACCGTGTTGCTGGTGACGGCGGCATGGTATGGCCTGCACTTGCTGCTGCGCCCGCAGGCGGAGAAGCCAGGCTGGGAGTTCTTCCCGGACATGGCGCGCTCCGTTGCGGCCGAGTCCTTCGCCTCCGACGAGTTGCTCCCGGGAGGCATGGTTCTGCAGCCGCCGGTCGCGGGCGTCGTGCTGCGCGAGACGGAGGCATTCGACTTCGGGCCAGGCCCCGAGGAACAGAAGCGCGCGGGTCTGGAGCTGCGGAGTCCGCTCGCCCCCGGCGATCCGGCCGCTAGCGCGCGCGGTGAGCAGATCTACCGCAGATTCTGCATCGTCTGCCACGCCGCGCGAGGCGATGGTCAGGGCTCGGTCGTGGCTCGCGGAATGCTCCCGCCGCCCTCGCTCCTGGGTGCCCGAGCGCTGGGGCTGTCGGACGGCGAGATGTTCCACATCCTCACTCGCGGGCAGGGCAACATGGCTTCTCACGCCGCGCAGATCACCCGCCACGATCGCTGGGCCGTGATCGCCTACGTGCGCAATCTGCAAGGGGGAGGCGTGAAGTGATGACGTTCCCATGGCAGGCACCGCAGAGGCTGCTCTCGTTCCTGCGGGGCATCGCACTCGCCGGCGCCGCGTTGTTCGTTACCGGCCTCTACTACGATCCCGAGCACGTCTGGATCGGGTTCCTCGTCGGATTCACGCTGTTCACGGGGCTTGCGGTCACGGGCCCGTTCTTCCTGTCCTTGCTGGCGCTATCGGGAGCGCGCTGGCCGGGTCCGATGCGACGAATCCCGGAGGCGATGGTCTCGGCGCTGCCGCTGGGCTTGCCGCTCGGCATCGTGCTCATGTCCGGGCTGCGAGCTCTGTACGACTGGTCGGACGCCGCGGCGGTCGCCAACGACGAGTTGCTCGCGCACAAGAGCGCGTACCTGAATCCGGTCGGATTCGGCGTGCGCATGGCCGTGTACTTCGCGCTGTGGACGTGGCTCGGACACAGGCTCGTCGCCGCGCTGCGCGCGCAGGACTCGGATCCGAGCGTGCCGGCGTCGCGCCGGTCCATTCGCGCCGCCGCGGCGTTCCTGAGCGTGTTCGCGATCACGTTCTCGCTCGCGAGCGTCGACTGGCTGCAATCCCTGGAGCCGCACTGGTTCAGCACCATCTACGCGCTGGTGGTGCTTTCGACGGTCTCGCTTGCCGGGCTTTCCGTCTGCACGATCGTCGGATTGGCGTTCGCGCGGAAGCCGGGCTGCGAAGGCTTGGCCAGTGCCGATCGAGTCGAGGATCTCGGGCGCCTGTTCATCGGCCTGTCGCTGTTCTGGGCGTACATCGGTTTCTGTCAGTACATGCTGATCTGGTACACGAACATGCCGGAGGAGACGTCGTGGTACGTCACGCGCTCACGGGGCGAGTGGCCGATCGTGGCGCGTGCGTGCACCGTGCTCTGTTGGCTCGTGCCCTTCCTCGCGCTCATGCCGAAGCGCCTGCGCCGCGATCCGAAGATCGTCGCACGGGTTGCGGTGGCCGTGCTGGGTGGAGCGATCCTGCACCTCTACTACCTCGTGGCGCCCGCGCACAGCAGGGTCGGCGCGGGGGGCGGACTGCTGGAGGTCTGCTTGCCCTTGGCGGCCCTGGCCGGGTTCTTGTGGATGCTGCTGCGAGCGCTTGCCAAGGGTCCGCGCGAGCCCGTAGCGGGTCACTGAGTTCGCCCGGATTCGGAGGGCTCGCACGGATTCGGAGGCGCCTCGACAGCTGAGGGATTCCGAATCGCGCGCGGCAGGCGCTACTTGTCGGGGCCGGCGTGCTAGCCTCACTCGACCCATGGCCGAAGCCGCCGCCTCGCCGTCGCGTCCGCAGGACCGCCCGCCGCCGCGGCGCTCGTTCCTCGAGCAGCTCACCGGTGCACTGAAGGCGCTCGCGCTCGTGCTCGTCGCCGGCGTTGCCGCGTACTGGACGTTCTGGGCGCGCGCGCAATTCGCCGAGCAGCGGCGCGAGATCGAGCTGCGCGAGCAGCGCATCGCCGCGCTGGCGATCGACCTCGCCGCACGCGACGCGCGCATCCGCGAGCTCGAGGCCGCGCTGCGCCTGCTCAAGGTCGATCACCGCGTCGCGCGGCTCGAGGTGCTCGGCCAGGTGCCCGCGGCGAACGACACCGTCGAGACCCGGCTGCGCTTCACCGAGTTGCGCGCCGATGGCGCGCCGCTCGCACCGTCGCTCGAGTTCAGCGTGCGCGGCAAGCGCGTGTACGTCGAAGCGCTGGTGATCCGCTTCGACGACACCTTCGTGGAACGCGGCGAGGCCCTGCGCGGCACGTCGATCTGTCTGTTCCAGCGCGCGTTCGGAGACCAGCAAGAGCCGGCGCAGGGTCCGAGCCTCGATGCGAGCGGGCAGCTGCCTCGCGCGTACGCCGATGAGGAGGGACCCGATCCGTTCTACGCGGACCTGTGGAGGCACTTCTGGACCTACGCGCACGATCCGCGCGCGGCCGAGGCCAAGGGGGTCCGCGCATTGCAGGCCGAGGCACCGTCGGTCGAGGCGCAGGTCGGGCGCAGCTACCGGATCGAGCTGCGGGCCTCCGGCGGCCTGCTGCTCAAAGTCGAATAGCGCTGCTCGTCGCAAGCCCTAAGCGCTGGATCAGCCGCCCTTTGGGTGATTTTTGCGCGGATGAAACACGATTTGCCCGCCTGTTTCGCCATTGGGTGACAACATTGAATTGCTGGCAGGCGCTCGATCCAGGGTTCGTTCGCCATGGATCCCGTAAACCTCCAGCCGAGTGCGTTCGCGCGCGCCCGCAGTCTGGTTCCGGAGGGAAATCCATGAACTGGCCACTGATCTTGTCTGTCTCCCTGATGGTGCTGATGTTGGCTGCCCTGGTGGCAGGAGTCGCCACGACCGGGAAGGAGCGCCCGGTGCCGAAGCGCACATCTCGCGCCACAGCGACCGCGCGTCCGCGCGTCGGTCACTGAGCTCGCGTCCGGCGCACCGAGCGGGCGCCGCGATCTCGCCGGACGCGAGCCGGAACACTGGTTCGTATGCTCTGCGCGTGATGCGCCAGCTGCTGCTCTCGACCTCGACCGTCCACGGCACGAACTACCTCGACTACGCCGAAACGCACGTGCGCGCGTTCTTCGGCTCGAGCGTGAAGCGCGTCTTGTTCGTGCCGTTCGCGCTCCACGATCGCGACGCCTACGCCGCCAAGGCGCGCGAACGCTTCGAGCGCCTCGGCTACGGCTGCGACGCGCTGCATACGGCGGCGGCCGCTGGAGCGGCGACGGCACAGCAGGCAGTGGCCTCGGCCGAAGCCGTGTTCGTCGGCGGCGGCAACACCTTTCGCCTGCTCGACACGCTGCAGCGCCTCGAACTGATCGAGCCGCTGCGCCGGCGCGTGCAGGGCGGGATGCCCTACATGGGCGCGTCGGCGGGCTCGAACCTGGCCTGCCCGACGATCATGACGACCAACGACATGCCGATCGTGCAGCCGCGCTCCTTCGACGCGCTCGGTTTGGTGCCGTTCCAGATCAATCCGCACTACCTCGATCCGGAGCCCAACTCCAAGCACATGGGGGAGACCCGCGAGCAGCGCATCCGCGAGTACCACGAGCAGAACCAGCGCAGCGTGGTCGGCCTGCGCGAGGGCGGAATCCTGCTGCGCGAGGGCGACCGGCTGCAACTCATCGGTCAATCCGGGGCGCGCGTGTTCCGCCGCGGCGGCGAGCCGGTCGAGTTCCGACCGGGTGACGACTTGTCGGGCTTGCTCGGTTCGCAGAGCTGCTGAGCGAGCTCGCGGGCCAGGGCCGCGTCCAGCGCGACGACGCGGATCTCGCGCGGACCGCAGCGCGAGTCGCGCGCACACCAGTCGCGAATGGAGGTCGCGATCACGCGCACGGCCTCGCGCGGCGGGTAGCCGTAGATTCCTGCGCTCAGCACCGGCAATGCGATGCTCGCGCAGGCGAGCTCGCGCGCGAGGTCGAGCGCGCTCAGGACGGCCGAGCCGAGCAGCTCCGGCTCGCGCTCGCCGCCGCCGTTCCAGATCGGGCCGACGGCGTGGATCACCCAGCGCGCGGACAGGCGGCCCGCGCCGGTCGCGCACGCGCGGCCGGTCGCGAGCGGGCCGTGCGCGTCGACCCACGCATCGCTGAGCGCCTGCAGCTCTGGCCCCGCGGCCCGCGCCAAGGCTCCCGCGACGCCGCCGCCGTGGGCGAGGTCGCCGTTGGCCGCGTTGACCAGCGCGTCGGCCGCTTCGCGGGTGAGGTCGCCTTCAACAGCGACGAGTTCGTGGCCGCTCTGGAGCACGACGCGCGCGTGCTCGATCCGCATCAGCAGCTCCCGCTCCGCACGTCGAAACCCCGCTGGCGCAGCACGGCACCGGGCAGCGCGAGCACGCGATTCGGGGCGTCGCGGATGCAGGGCCGCAGCCGTTCGACCGCATCGCGGATGCGCGGCAGCTCGTTGCGCGGTTCCAGCATCGGGCGCCGAGAGTAGCAGGCCGCGTTGACAACTCGTTGACCTGGGCGGGAAGAGCAGGGCGTAGGCTGCTCTCATGCAAAGTGCGCTCCAGCGCTCGCGAGCGAGGGAATGGGCCGTGCCGATCGCGGCCCTGTGCGCGGCCGCGGGGCTCGTCGCGGCGGCCTTCCTGCCGTCCAACGACCCCGAACTCGCCGCGCGCGCGGCCTTCGACCGGTTGTGCGAGCAGGTCGAGAGCGGCGTCGAGGCGGCCTGGCGTGCGCACCTGCGCCGCCCGGATCCGCCGCTCAGCGGGAGTGGAATCCAGATCGCGGCGGCGCCTCCGATCGCCGCGCGGTCCGGCCCCGCCGAGTCGGAACCCGAAGCGCCGGGCGCTGCGCTGGTCGAGCTGTTCCTCGACGAGGTCGAGCAAGGCCTGCTGCGAGGCGCGCCCGGCTCCGAGCTTGCAGCAGCCAGCGGAGCCGCGCTGTCGAAGGCCGTGGAGCCGGCGCAACGCGCCCAGGCCCTGCGCGCGGCGGCGAGCCTCGCATTGCGCAACGACGATGCGGAGCGCGCGCGCACCCACCTCGACCAGCTGTTCGCGGAGGTGAGCGACGAGCCGTCGCGTTCGGGAAACTCGCAGTGGCTGCTCGCGTGGCTGGAGTGGGGGAGCAGCGGTCGCGAAGCCGCGCCGGCCTGGAACGAGCGCATCCTCGCCGCGGCGGCGGAGGGCACGCTCGCGCTGCCGCTCGGCGAGCTCGCATTGCTCGCATCCGACGAGCCGGCTCCCGAGCCTGCGCGCCTGGCCTGGTCGGGGCGTGGGAGCATCACGGCCCTGATCGGCGCGCTGCGCGCCGCCAAGGGCGGTGCGCCGCTCGCCGAGGCCGTCGAACGGGCGCTCGCCGCACGGCAGCACGAGGTCTTTCGCGCTTGGGCCGGCCCTCTGCCGGCCTCCACCAGCGGCGCCTGGGTGCTCTCGCGCAAGGGCGAGCACGTGATCGCGCGGCGCGCCGACGAGTCGGAGCTGCTCCCGGCGGTCTCGACCGGCGGCCTGCAGGAATTGCGCGCGATCATGCTCGGCGTGGCCGGAGCGCTGCCGCGCGGCTACGAGCTCGAGATCGATGCTTGCGACAGCCCGGGAGCGACCGCGGCCGCGCGCCGAGCGATCGTGCTGGAACCGGGGCTGCTGTGTTTCACACTGCGCAATCCAGACCAATCCGAGTTCGTCGCGGCGGCCGTGCGGCGGACGGCGCTGCTGCGCGGCGCCTTCCTCGTGCTCGCCGGGATGTGCGTCGTCGGTGGTTGGGCGACCTGGCGCGCCTTGGTGCGCGAGCGCAGGCTGGCCGAGCTGCGCACGCTGTTCGTCGCGAACGTCAGTCACGAGTTGCGCACACCGCTCGCCTCGATCCTGCTGCTGTCCGAGAACCTCGCCTCGGGTCGGGTCAAGACGCCCGAGCAGGCCGCGCGCTACCACGCCGGCATCCAGCGCGAGGCGCTGCGCCTGCGCGAGCTCGTCGACTCGGTGCTCGACCTCTCGCGCCTGGAGCGCGGCAAGCCGCTGGCGGTCGAACGCGCCGAGCTCGATCTCGCGACCTGGTGGGCGAGCACGAGCGCCGAGCTCTCCGAGCGGGCCCGCGCGAGCGGCGCTACGCTGGAACTGGTGACCGGACGGCTCGAGGGCAGCGCCAACGTCGACGGCAATTCGCTGCGTCGTGCCATGTCGAACCTCGTCGACAACGCGCTCAAGCACTCCGGTGACGCGCGCCTGGTCGCCGACGCGGATGTCGTGGGCGACGAGCTCGTGCTCGGCGTGCGTGATCACGGCAGGGGGATTCCCGCCGCGCGGCGCGAGCAGCTCTTCGAGCCGTTCGAGCGGCTGCACGACGGGCCCGACGCCGCCCCGGGCACCGGGCTGGGCCTGTCGATCGTGCGCGCGATCGCGGTGGCGCACGGCGGCCGAGCGGCCTGCGTGCCGGTCGAGCCGGGCGCGCGCTTCGAACTGGCCATCCCGCTGCGCGGAGGGCGTTCATGAGCGGTCTGCGCGTGCTGGTCGTCGAGGATGAGGAGCCGATCCGGATGGCGCTGGTCGATGCGCTCGAGCACGAGGGCTATGTCGTCACGCAGGCCGCCGACGGCGCGCGCGGGCTGGAGCTCGCGCTGCGCGAGGCGCCCGACATCGTGCTGCTGGACCTGATGCTGCCCAAGCGCGACGGCTTCTCCGTGTTGCGCGCGCTGCGCGAGGACCGGCTGCAATCGGTCGTGATCGTGTTGTCGGCGCGCGGCGAGGAGTGGGATCGCGTGCAGGGCTTCGAGTACGGCGCCGACGACTACGTGGTCAAGCCCTTCTCGATCCGCGAGCTGCTCGGGCGCATGCGCGCGTTGTCGCGGCGCGCCGAGGGCAGCGCGCCGGGCCTTTCCGGCGACGCGCGGCGCGTGCGGATCGGCGACGCGGTGGTCGACTTCGCCGCCTACTGCGTCGAGCGCGGCGGCGCGCGCGAAGGTCTGTCGCGGCGTGAAATGGAGCTGTTGCGGCACTTCCTCGCGCACGAGGGCGAGGCGCTCGAGCGCGGCGACATCCTCGACGCGGTGTGGGGGCGCGACGAGGATCCGACCACGCGCACGATCGACATGCACGTGCTCAAGCTGCGGCGCAAGCTGGAGCCCGACCCTGAGCGGCCGCGGCACCTGCTGACCGTGCACGGCAAGGGCTACCGCTTCACGCGGCGGGGCGAGGAGCCGCGTTGAATGGCACGCCGCGTTGACAGCGCGTTGACAGCCGCGCGACCCGTTGCTGACAAGCCCGCTCTTGCCCGAGCGTCCAATCGGTCGAACCGAAGCACACCGCTTCGACCTATCAGGAAGAACACGCCATGAAACGCATGCTCGTTGCATCCTTGTACCTGCTCGCCGGGCTCGCGCCCCTCGCCGCGCAGGATTCGCCCAAGTCGTCTGTTGCCGTCGCCGCGCGCGGCGCCGAGTTTGCGCGCGCCGACGCGCTGCTCGCCGAGATCGCGGCCGCGCGCCTCGCGCTCGATGTCGAGCGCAAGGCTTCCGACGTCGAGAAGCGGCTCGACGCGATCGCCGCGCGCGCGGCCGACGCGAATGCCTATCCGGGCCGCGACGACGTGCTCGTCGAACTGCTCGGCGCGCGCGCCGAGCTTTATGCGCGCAGCGGACAGAGCGAGAAGCTTGCAGCGGCGCTCGAGGCCGGCGCGCCCAGCGGGCCCAAGCTCGAAGCACTGCGCGCGCGCTACGGCGACGCGCGGCAGGCCGAATCGTCCGACGATCGCATTGCGAAGATCGTGGACGAGGTGCTGCGCACCGGCAACACCGCGGGATTGAACAACGTCGGCGTACGCGTCGTATCCGAGCTCAGCCGACGCGCGCGCGCGGAGGGCAAGCGAGCCTCCAGCAGGATCGACCCATTGGTGCTGCTCAACACAATGGCGCCGGCGGAAGTCGCGCGCATCGTCGAGGAACTCGGAGTCGACGGAGACGATGATTGGATCGAGCGCCTGATCGACATGCTGGGGCAGGGTGTGATCAAGAGCGGTGACGAATGGTGGTTGGATCAGCCCGCGGGCAGCGACCCCCCGCGTCGGATCGCGCACCCTGTCTGGACGCGCTTCTTGGAGACCCACGCCCGGCAACCTGGCTTCTTGATGCAAGTCGAGGACACGTTGCGGGTGTACGCATGGCGCAACGCCTTGACGCCGGTTCTGCGCGAGGCGCTGGGTGAACTCGCGCGCGGAGACGACCATTCGATCGCACTGCGCATCATCAAAGTTGTCGACGTGCCTGCCAGCGAGGGCTGCAGAGGCGTCCTGCGCGACGCGCTGCAGTCGCCGATCGCCAAGGTGCGCCTGGCGGCGGCCCGCGCGCTGCGCGCTCGCTACCCGGAGCTGAACGACTTGCTCGGACTGGCATCGGACACCGATCCCGGCGTTCGCGAATTCGTCGCCGCCTCCTTCGGGCCCTACAACGTGGATTCGAACGTTTCGGCTGCCAGGGTCACCCTCAAAGTCGAAGGTCGTGCGCGCGACGTGCTCGCTCAGCTCGCGCGAGACCCCGCCCGGGAGGTCCGGCTTCAGGTAGCCCACGCGCTGGCGATGAACCCGAACCTCGCAGACCAATTCGACCTCTCGCTCGAATTGGCCCGAGATCCAGATATCGGAGTGCGTTGCATGATTCTGCGACGCGAGGATCCGATCGAACGGCGCGCCCAGATACTGCTCCTTACCGCCGTGCAGCCGGAGCCGGCAGTCATCGAGGCCACGAGCCAGGCACTTCGCGGGGCACTGCAGGGTGATCCTCGGAGCGGACCGGTCGCGCTCGATTGCCCGGCCTTCGTCGATGCGCTGATCGCCCACCTTCGCAATCCCGCGGCCAATGCCATCTCGGACTGGCCGAACTACGGCCTCGTCGAGCGGCTGCTCGAGAATCCGGGTGTGCGCAACGAGCTGATGCGGCTGGCCGTGCGCAGCCCGAAAGACACACACAACCTGACGACCAGGCTCATGAGCTACATGCGGAGCCAGGACTCACGCCCAGCGGCGATCCGGCTTGCCGGAACCTCGGCCGACCAACTGCGCGAGTTCCTCGTCAAGGCGGGAGCCACCGAGCAGAAGGAGCACTTGGAGAATCTGACCGAGTTCATCTCGCTGGCCGGCGAGCCGGCGGCGCAGGCGCTGCGCTCGACGCTCGCCGCGGGAGGCGCCGGGAAGGCACTGGGGCTCCTGGCCGCGGCCTCCGCCGCGGCCTCGATCGGGCCGCAGGCTCACGACGAGATCCTCGCTTGCGCGCGGAACCCGGCCTGGCTCGAACTGAAGGTGTCGCGTGAGCTCCTCAACATGGTGTGGAGGATCCTGCGCGAGGGCCCGCGTGTGGAACTCGACGCGCTGCAGCACAAGCTGCTGCAGGATCCGGCGGCAAAGAGTTCCTTCGTGCGCTTGTTCGTGCACGCGGCCTGCTCGGCGAAGCCGCCGTCGAGCGCACTGGCCGAGACCTTGCTGGCCGTTTCGCCCGACGGCGAATTGGATTGGACGGAGGTGCAGCAGATCGCGCTGCGAGCACTGACCGCACCGGTGAGCGACGCGACCGTGCAGCGCGTGATCGAGCTGCGCCTCCCCGGAACGGCAGGCCTGGACGCGATGAGTCGGTTGCGCGATCCGCGCTTCCTGCCCGAGTTGCGCAACGCAGCGCTCACGGGTCGTGCGAGCACCGGAGCGGAATCGTCCCCCGGCGAAGTCGCCGTGCAAGGCCTGGTCAATTACATGAACGACGAGGCGGTCGCCTGCCTGCTCGAGATCGCGGAGCGCAACGCGTCGCTGCGCACCGCGTGCCTGAACGGCTTGGCCGCGATCCGCACGCTGCAGGAGGAGAAGGAGCGCTGGGCCGGGCGAGCCACCAGCGAGTCGGCGCGGGCCAAGGCGCTGGACGAGCTGGTCGCCCTGCTCGATTCGAAGGACGAGAAGGTGCGCGCGGGCGCGGTGACGTCGATCGGCACGCTCGGCGGGACCGAGCACTCGCCGCGGCTCGTGCGGCTGCTGCAGGATCCGGCGCCGCTCGTGCGCGAGGCCGCGCAGAAGGCAATCGAACGACTCGCGGCGGTCCCGACCTCCGCCGCCGGCCCGGGGAAGCAGTAGGCAGCTGTAGGCAGCTCGCAGGTGCCGGCGGGAGCAAGCAGCTCCCTCCGGCACCATTCATTCGGGCCTACTGGCAGATCACGACGTGCAGGCCGTTGGAGAGCGCGATGCCCGGCGACCGTTTCGCTCGTGCGCGCTTCCCCCGTGCCGCGGCGGCGTCCATTTCCTAGGCTGCCGCGCATGGTGAACGGATGAAGAAGAAGCGGATGAAGGAGGCTGGGCGCACACGCGCGAAGTCGGCGACGCGCAGGAAACCAGCGGCGGGCTCGGCGCAGGTGCCGGATCTCGAGGCCATCCGCGCGCGGCTGCTGCGCGCCGGTCATCCGCGCCCGACTCCGGATGCTCCGCCTCAACCGCGCGCGTTCAGTCCCGAGGCGCAGCGCGCGCGCGAGGAGCTGCGCGAGCACATCATCGCGGACATGTGGGCGCTGATCGACGCGCTCGAGGCGCGGCGCGGCGGCGACCGCGGCTGAGGCTTCCCGTCGTGCGCCGTCCGGTTCCGCGTCAGCGCGCGTAGGCGCGCCGCGCGAACAACAGCCCGAGGAACGGCAGCATGTTCGACTTGTTCGGGATCAGCTTGAACAGGCGCACCATCCGCTTCGGGTTCCAGTAGAACTTGCGGTAGGCGCGCTTGCGCAGCTTGAAGATCATGTCCTCGGGCACCGTCGACAGGTTGATGTCGGTGCGGTACGGCTCGTAGGCGCTCCAGTCGGTCGGCAGCGCGTAGCCGGCGTGCTCGACCTGCTTGAACAGCTCGGTCCCCTTGAACGGGATCACGCGGAAGAACGCGGCCGTGTGGAAAGAGCTGTCGGCCGCCCACTCGATCGTCTCGTTCATCTCCTGCTCGGTTTCGCTGGGGAAGCCGAGCATGAACGCGCCGTGCACCATCACGCCCTGGTCGGCGATGAAGTCGACGATCCGCTTGACCTTGTCGATCTTCAGGTTTTTCTTCATCACCTTCTGGATGCGCGGATTGGCCGATTCGACCGCGACCATGCAGCGGTACATTCCGGCCTTCTTCAGCAGCACGACCAGCTCCTCGTCGAGGATGTCGCCGCGGAAACCGTTGGGGAAGGTGAGCGCGAGCTTGTAGCCGCGGTCGATGATGCCCTGGGCGATCTTCTTCGCGCGCTCCGGACGGAAGTTGAAGATGTCGTCCATGAAGACGAGCTCCTTCACCCCGTGCTGCGTGACGAGCAGGTCGATCTCGGCGAGCACGTGCTCGGCCGAGCGCTCGCGGAAGGTCTTGCCGTAGGAGTTGTGGCAGTAAGTGCAGCGCCACGGACACGCGCGCGACGAGAACATCGTCGCGAATTCCTTGTGCGCGTAGATCACGCCGCCGCGCGGCACCGTGTGATACTTCTCGTGCGGGACGAGGTCCCAGGCCGGGAAGGGCAGCTCGTCGAGCTTCGACGGCGGCTCGCGATCGGGGTTGTGCACGACCGCGCCCGACTTGTCGCGCCACGAAAGGCCGGCGCACTCGGTCCAGTCGGTGCGGCCGGCGCGGACGCCGTCGAGCAGCTCGGCGAACGTGTACTCGCCTTCGCCGCGCACTACGAAGTCGACCGCGGCGTCCTTCAGCACGTCCTCGGCGGCCACCGACGGGTGCGGGCCGCCGGCGACGACGACGAGGCCCGGCAGGCGTTGCTTGAGCAGCTTGGCGAGCTCGTGCAGGCAGCCGGCCTCGTAGGTCATCGCGGAAAGTCCGACGACCGACGGCGCGAGCCGTTCGATGCGCTCGCAGGCCTGTTGCGGCGTCAGGTCCTCGACCTTCATGTCGAGGATGTGCATGTCGCGGTGCCCGCGTTCGCGCGATACCGCGGCGATCATCATGATCCCCAGCGGGTGGACGTGCGTGAACTGCGTGTACGGGTGGTAGGTCTGGACGAGGACGGTGCGGGTCATGGTGCTGGAGCGTGGGCGATGGCCGCTGGGACGCAGCCGCGCCGAGGGGCGGACCCGGCGCGCAATCGCCTGCTTGCGTAAGCTTCTATCCTAGCCGGTCGGTCGCTCGGCGCGCCGCTCCTGGTAGGGGACCGGCGCCCCTCCCGGCCGGGGGATCAGGGCGAACTGTCGAGGATTCCAGGGAACCTGGGGTTCGATTCAACCGCTGCGTGCGTCCAAGGACGCCCCGGATGCGCTATCCTGGGAAAACTCCCGTACACGGCAGCTTTCCTTTCCTTCGCTCCCTTTCCGCCATCCGGTTCTTCCGCGAGGTACCTCCTTGGCTCGAGTTGCTTTCATCGTCACCACCTGCCACGAGTTCGAGGGCATCAAGGTGCTCTCGGCCACTCTGAAGCAACACGGGCATACGACGGACTGCTTCCTGTCGACGCTCGAGCGGGACTTCCGGCGCACGGTGCTCGACTTCAAGCCCGACGTGATCGGGATGTATGCGACGACCGGCCAGGAGCGCTGGGCGCACGACCACATCCGCGCGTGGAAGAAGGAAATCCGGCACCTGAAGGTCGTGCAGGGCGGCCCGCACCCGTCTTTCGACCAGGACATCCTGCTCGACGCCGAGTGCATCGACGCGACCACCAAGGGGGAGGCCGAGTACGCGATGCTCGACCTCGTCAACGCCTGGGAGGCGAACCAGCCGATCGGTGACATCCCGAACGTCGCGGTGCTGCGCGACGGCAAGCCGTTCCAGAATCCGATCCGCCGCGTCGTCGACGACCTCGACTCGCTGCCGTTCCCCGACGTCGACATCTTCTACAAGTACTCGTTCCTGGCCAACAAGCGCGTGCTGCAGGTCCACGCCAGCCGCGGCTGCCAGAACTCGTGCACGTACTGCTCGGTCGGGCTGATGAAGAAGGAGTGGATCAGCGGCCGCGCGGGCGAGAAGTTCAACCGCACGAAATCGGTCGACTACTTGTGCGAGGAGATGAACGACATCCTCGCGCGCTACCCGAAGTTCCGGATGATCAACTTCGGCGATGCGGCGCTGAACATGAAGCGCGGCTGGGTGCAGGAGTTCGCGGACAAGTGGCCGAAGAAAGTCGGCCTGCCCTTCGCCTGCAACATCAACATCAACTACCTGAACGAGGAGGACATCATCGCGCTCAAGCGCGCCGGCTGCGTGTCCGTCCAGTTCGGCCTCGAATCCGGCAGCGAGCAGGTGCGGCTCAAGGTCTACAAGAAGGGCTACACCGACGAGATCGTGCACGACATCCCGCGGCTGCTGCGCAAGCACAACATCACGTACCGGACCAACAACATGCTCGGGTCGCCCGCGGAGACGATCGAGGACATGTTCAAGACGGTCGAGCAGAACAAGGAGATCCAGCCCAACGGCTGCACGGTGCTGCTGTACCGGCCGTTCAAGTCGACGGCGCTGGGACGCGAGGACTTCGCCAAGAATCGCGTCGACATCGGCAAGGACATCGGGCCGTCGATCCAGTTCGACAGCCAGATGAAGCGCGACGACGTCGATCAGGTCGTCAACCTGCACAAGCTGTTCAACGTCGCGGTCTACATGCCCGGCGGGCTCCCGCTGGTCAGGCAGTTGATCAAGCTGCCGCGCAATCCGGTCTACAACTGGGTGCCGCTGGCCTTCCTCTGGTACCAGCACGCGGTCGTGTCGGGCTACGGCATGCTCGACGACTTCAAGCTCGGCGTGCTGAACATCGGCCAGATCTTCGGCAAGGGCCTCGGCGGCCGGCACATGTACGGCTCGGAGGCCGAGCGCAAGAACCAGTTCCTCGACACGATCGACACGGGCACGACCGGCGCGGTGCACTGAGCCCGTCGGCGTTCGCCAGGTCTCGAAGGACCAGGCCGGCTTGCGCGAAGCGCCGACCCGGCGCGCGCGCCGCGCGCCTGAGATCGAGTCGCGGCGGCCCCCCTGGGGGTGAGCACCGTGCGCATGGGGGCCGGGAAGCCGGCTCGTGAATTCAGCTCCCATCCCAAGAGCGCCGCTGGTTCGATCGTTCTACCATCTCGCTTGGTAACCGGAGAACTGGAGTCGCCCTGATGACGATCTCGCTTGCCGTCCTCGCCGTTCTTGCAACCCGCAACTCCGTGCAAGCGCCGGCGGAAACGCCGATCACCGCCGCGTTGCAGGCGGTCACGGTCTACCCGGGCAGCGCGCTCGTCACGCGCGTCGCGGCGCTGCCCGCGGGTGACGGCCGCTACGTGCTCTCCGACCTGCCGCTCTCGCTCGATCCCGACTCCGTGCGCGTGCGCATGTCCGGCGGAGAGCTCGTGGCCTTCGAAACGCGCGAGCGCGACGTGCCGAAGTCCGGAGCCGGACGCGTCGCGGAGCTCTCGGCGAAGCTCAAGCAACTCGAGGGGCAGCGCGCCGAACTCGACGACCGCGTGCAGGTGCTGGCGTCGCTCGGCACGTACTTGTCGAACCTGATCAAGAGCGCGGCCGAGGCACCACCTGGCGAGAAGTACGTCCTCGGGCCGGGCACGAGCGTCGAGTGGGGCCAGCAGTACGAGTGGCTGTCGGGAAGGCTCGCGGAGAACTCGAAGGAGCGGCGCGCGCTGGTGCGCGAGACCGAGACGCTCGACACGCAGCTCGCCGCGCTGCGCGCCGAGCTCGGGCAGTATGACTCGCGCAGCGCCGAGCGACGCCGCGAACTCGTGCTGGATGTGATCGGAGCGAGCGGGCAGCCGATCTCGTTCGAGCTCGATTACCACGTGCCGAGCGCGGGCTGGGCGCCGCAGTACGACCTGCGCGCGGATGCGAAGCTCAGCACGGTCGACCTGACCTACCGCGCGCGGATCTGGCAACAGACCGGCGAGGATTGGCGCGATTGCGAGATCGAGCTGTCGACCGCGCAGCCGCAGCGCGGCGCGCAGGGGCCCGAGCCGAGTCCGAGCTGGCTGCGGATTCGCGAGCCGCAGCTCGACAAGAATGAGCGATCTGCCGCCAGAGGGCTCCAGACGCTCGGATACGGGGATTCCGCGCTAGCAAATGATGCCCCGGGGCACTTGGCCGAAGCCTCCGCGACCCCTGCATTCGTGTCGGTATCCTCGAACGGACTCTCATTGCGCTACAAGCTCGCGCGCAAGGAGACCGTCGAGTCGCGCTCGGAGCCGACGCGAGTGCTCGTCGGTCGCGCGCAGCTCGCGATCGCGGCCGAGCACCACTGCGCTCCGGCGCTCGACACCAGCGTGTGGCTGCGCGGCCGCGCGAAGAACGAGAGCGACTGGGTGCTGCTGCCCGGGCAGGCGTCGGTCTACTTCGGTTCCGACTTCGTCGGGCCGGCCTCGATCGGCATGGTGCAGCGCGGCGAGGAATTCACGCTGCACCTGGGTAGCGACCCCAACTGGAAGATCGAGCGCACGCAGCTCGTCGACGAGCGCGCGCAGGGCGGTCTGTTCTCTTCGCGGCAGTCGGATCGCCAGCGCTGGAAGCTCACGGCACAGAACCTCGGCTCGCCCGGCGGCGCTGCCGACGGCACGGTTGTGCTGATCGTGCGCGAAGCGCCGCCGCGCAGCGCCGACTCGCGGATCGAGGTGGAACTCGACGAGCCGAAGCCGAAGCCGTCCAGCAGCGAGCGCTGGAAGAAGGACCGCGAAGAGAAGGGGATCCTGACCTGGGAGCTTCCGGTGCCTCGCGGCGGGACGGTCGCGCTCGAATGGGGCGTGACGGCTTCGTGGCCGGAAGGGCTCGAACTGCGGCGCGACTGAGCGCGGCGAACCGTCGTCAGAACTCGATCTGCGTGCCGAGCTCGACGACCCGGTTCGGCGGGATCCCGAAGTACTGCGTGGCCGGGATCGCGTTGCGCGTCAGCCACGCGAAAACGTACTTGCGCCACAGCGTCATCTTGCCTTCCTGCCCGGGCTGCGCCACCGCGACCGGGATCAAGCGCTCGCGGCCGAGGAAGTAGGTCGTATCGAGCGGCTTGGTGCGGATTCCGCGCGCGCCGAGCAGCTGCATGATCTCGGCCACCGCCGGCTTCTCCATGTAGCCGTAGTTCGCCCGGACACGGTGGAAGCCCTGCGTCAGCGTCTCGACCTCCAGTCGCTCGTCCAGGTCGACCTGTGGCACCTCACGCGAGGCGATCGAGAGCAGGATCACCTGCTCGTGCAGGACCTTGTTGTGCTTCAGGTGGTGCAGCAGCACGACCGGTACGCCCGTGTGCTCGGAGGTCATGAAGACCGCGGTACCCGTCACGCGGATGCGCTTGTGGCGCTCCAGGTCCTTGAGGAACTCTTCGAGCGGCAACTTCGCGCGCAACTGCGAGCGCAGCATGTCGCGGCCGCGTTTCCAGCTCGTCATCAAGGTGAACAGCCCGAGCGCGACCACCAGCGGCAGCCAGCCGCCCTCGTGGACCTTGTGGATGTTCGCTCCGAACAACGCGAGGTCGATGGCCAGGAACAACGCGGTCAGGAGCCCCGCGTGCAGCAGCGACCAGCCCCAGCGCTGGCGCGCGACCAGGAAGAACAGCAGCGATGTGATCGCCATCGTGCCGGTGACCGCGATGCCGTAGGCGGCGCTCAGGCGCGACACGCTCCCGAAGATGAACACGACGAGCATGCACCCGATGCACAGCCACGAGTTGACCTCGGGGATGTAGATCTGCCCGGCCTCGCGCGCGGACGTGTGCACGATCGTCATGCGCGGCGAGTAGCCCAGTTGCACGCACTGCTGGGTGAGCGAGAACGCGCCCGAAATCAGGGCCTGCGAAGCGATGATCGCCGCAGCCATCGCCAGTCCGACCAACGGCAGCACGAGGAAGGGCGGTGCGAGTTCGAAGAACGGGTTGAATTCCTCGATCAGGGCCTTCTCGGGCGCCGCGAGCAGCAGCGCGCCCTGCCCGAAGTAGTTCAACAGCAGCGAGGGGAAGACCAGCGCGAACCACGCGAACTGGATCGGCCGCCGGCCGAAGTGGCCCATGTCCGCGTACAAGGCCTCGGCGCCGGTCACCGCCAGCACGATGGCACCGAGCACCAGGAAGCCGAGCTCGCCGTGCGTGCTGAAGAAGTGGAACGCGTAGCGCGGATCGACGGCGGCGAGGATCTCCGGATGGTGGAAGATCTCGCGCACGCCGAGGATCGCCATCGTCCCGAACCACAGCAGCATGATCGGGCCGAACAAGTAGCCGACCTTCGACGTGCCGAGGCGCTGGAAGAAGAACAGCAGGAACAGGATGCCGAGCGTCAGCGGCACGATCGCCGGCCCGAGCCCGGGGTTGCGCACCTTGATGCCCTCGAGCGCGCCGAGGATCGAAATCGGCGGCGTGATGATGCCGTCGCCGTACAAGAGCGCTGCGCCGATCAACGCGAGGCACGTGAACAGCCAGCGCCGGCGCCTGCCTTTCGTGCCCGACAGCGGCTGCTGCAACAAGAGCGCGAGCATGGCCAGGATCCCGCCCTGCCCGCGGTTGTCCGCGCGCATGATGTAGACGATGTACTTGAGCGCGACGACCAGGATCAGCGTCCACACGATCGTCGAGAGCAGCCCGTGGACCGTCTGCGTCATCTGCTCGAGCGGCAGCGGCTGCTTGTCGGGACCGAGCAGCACGCCATACTCGGGCTTGAAGCACTCCTTCAGCGCGTAGAGCGGGCTAGTGCCGATGTCCCCGTAGACGACCCCGAGCGCCGTGAGCGTCAGAACCGCCATGCGGCGGCCGGTCGGGGGCGCATCGTGCGCGGCGTGGTGACCTGGCGCTGTCGAGCCGGGCTCGTTCGCGCTCGTCGTCGGGGGGACGGACATGGGGCGCTGGGTGGCTCGGTGAGCCGCGAGAGCGGTTCCGATCACGGGGATCTTAGCGGATCCGGGGCTCGCCAGGGCAAGGGGGACCTGCTCGAACGCGCGTGCAATGCGGGACCGGCTTGGCCCTTATGATCGCGGTCGCAACCGTGCGCCGAGCGGACGCGTCATCCGTTGCGGCGCTCGCGCAGCTTTCGCCTCGAACCCGGAGAATCCGACGTCCATGACCTGGGAGTACAAGACCTTGTTCCTGAACACGACCGGATTCTTGGGCGGCAAGCTCGACCAGGGCGCGCTCGATCGGGAGCTGGCGGCCATCGGTCGCGACGGGTGGGAACTCGTTTCGATCTTCGATACGAACTCGTACGAGGGCGTGACACGCCTCGTGGTTGCGGTCTTCAAGCGGCCGGCGGGGCGTTAAGGGGGCCGCGTCGTGACTGCCTTCGCACTGGCGTGGATCTCCTGGCTGGCGTCTTCCGTGCCGGCGACCTGTGGCGCAGCGGCGGCCGACGCTGTCGCTCAGTCCGGATCGTCGCACCTGCTACTCGCACAGGATGACCTGAAAGATCTCGAGCGCGACCTCGCGTTCAGCGGCGACTGGTGGGAATCCAAGCGCCGCAGCGCGGTCCGCAAGCTGGCGGAAATCGGCTCGCCCAAGGCCTGGGAGCTCGTGCTCGGTGCGCTCGAGCAGCCCAGTGCGCAGGTCGCCGACGAGGCCGAGCTCGCGCTGGCGCGGATGACCGACAAGAAGCTCGTGCAGGCACTGCTGGGCGCGAAGGGGCTCGGCCACAAGGAGCTCGCTGTCCGACTGCGCGCGGCCGAGGTCTGTGGTCGCAGCCAGGCCGAGCTGGATGCGGCGATGCTGGCGCGGGAGGTGCGCACCGCACGCGAACCAGAGCTGCGCCGCACGCTGGCCTGGACCCTGGAACGGCGCGCAGCGGCCGGGCGGATCCTCGAAGGCGATCACAAGCGCGTCGCCGACGCGCTCGGCCCCGTCGCGCGTACGGATGCCTCGCACGAGGTGCGCGGCGCCGCGCTCGCCGCGCTCGGCGCGCTGCAGCGCGAGGCCGTGGCCCCCGAGATCGCCAAGGCGCTGCTCGACAAATCGGCGGTGCTGCGCTGCGCCGGACTCGAGGTCGCCGCGCTGCTCGGCAGCGACAAGGCGCTGGCCGAGGCGACGCGGCTGGCCGATGCGCCCGAGCTCAGCGTGCGCACGGCCGCGGTCGATCGGCTTGCAGCACTCGCGACTCGCGGCGCCGTCATTGCGCTCGCGCGCCGCTACGAGAAGGAGCAGCAGCCGACGCTGGCCTGGCGTCTGCGCGAGCTGATGCGTGAGCTGTCGGGCGTCGAGCAGAACTGGGAGCCTGCCGCCTGGCGCAACTGGGCCGAGGCGCTGCCGCAGACCTGGCAGCCGCCCGCGCGCTCGGGTGCGCCGCGCACGGTTGCACCCGGTGACAATCGACTCTCCGACGTGTCGGGCACGGGCATCGGAGCGCCGACGCTGATCGGCTTGCCGATCGTCTCGACGCGGCTGGTGATCCTGATCGACCTGTCGGGCTCGGTCTGGGATACCGCGCGCGATGGCAAGACGCGCAAGCAGATCCTCGACGCGGAGCTGCGCACCGCGCTGGAGAAGCTGCCCGCCAGCAGCGCCTTCAACCTGATTCCGTATACCGGCAAGCCGATCCCGTGGGCCAAGGAGTTGCAGCCGGCGACGCCCGCGAACGTGCAGCGCGCGCTCGAGTGGTTCGAGGGTCGCAAGGACCGCGGGCCGGGAAACTACTGGGACGCGGCTCTGCTCGCGCTCGAGGATCCGGACGTGGATACGATCCTCGCGCTGACCGACGGCGCGCCGACCGGCGGTCCGCGCTGGAACATGGAGTTGATGACGGAGTGGCTCGCGCAGGAGAACCGCTTCCGCCGCGTGCGATTCGATTCGATCCTCGTCGATGCGCCGAAGGGCCTGCAGAAGCACTGGCAGCGCCTGGCCGAGCAGAGCCACGGCTACTCGATCGCGGTCGAGATGAAGGCGGACAAGTGAGCGGAGCGGAGCCCGCACGGGGCGAGTGGGAACCCGGCCTCGAGCGACGGGCGCTGCCGCGAGCCGTGATCCGCGAGCTCGACCGCCGCGCGATCGAGGAATGGGGGATTCCCTCGTTCGCGCTGATGGAGAGCGCCGGGCGCGCGTGCGCGGAGCGCGTGTTGTCATTGCTCCGGCGGTCGCCGCGCCGCGGTCTCGTCCATGTGCTCGTGGGACCCGGCAACAACGGCGGCGACGGGCTCGTGATCGCGCGGACTCTGTTGCAAGCGCTTGGTTCGGGCGTGCGCGTCAGCTACCTCGGCGCGGATCCGACGGCGGTGCGGGTCTCGGACGACTTTCGTCTGAACTGGAAGCTGTGGACCGGCCTCGGGCCGCCGATCACGCAGGTTCATCCCACTTCGCCGGCTCCGGGCACCTGGCTGTCGACGCTCGCCGACGACGCGCTGGTCGTCGACGCGCTGTTCGGCCACGGGCTCTCGCGTCCGCTCGGCGAGCCGTGGAAGAGCGCGATCGATGCCCTGAACGCCGCGCGCGTGCCCGTGCTCGCGGTCGATGTGCCGAGCGGTCTCGACGCCGACACCGGCGAGGTGCTCGGCGCCGCCGTGCGCGCGACGCAGACGGTGACGTTCATCGCGCCGAAGCTCGGTTTCTTCCGCGGCGCGGGGCCCGAGCACATCGGTCGGCTGCACGTCGCCGAGATCGGCGTGCCGCAGGCATGGATCGAGGCGGAGATCGCGCGCGCTCGCGCCTGAGCGAGGCTACTTCGCGTCGAGCTGCGGGTGCCGTTCGTGGTGCGCGGTCGACAACTGCCAGTTGCGTGCGATGTCGAGCAGCCGCGTGTCCTCGTACAAGTCCCCGGTGAACGAGATGCTGTGCGGCGTGCCGTCGGCGGCGAAACCGTTCGGAGCGACGACCGTAGGATTGCCGGTCAGATTGCCGATCCCGAGCAGCGGCCCGAAGCTCGGATGCACGATCGCCTCGATCTTCGCGTCGCGGAACAACGCCTCGAGCTCCTGCTTGAGCTTCGCGCGCATTCGATCCGCGCGGATGTAGTCGGTGGCCGGGATCAGCCGTGCGATGCGGAACAGGTTCGGCCAGCCATCCTGGCTCTGATCGACCATCTGCTCGTCACGGCCGTCGCGCGTCAGCTCATCGAACGCGCACGCGGCCTCGGCCGACAGGATCACCATCATGTCCCACACCGGATAGTCGGGCAGCTCGACCGGCACGAGCTCGGCACCGAGCCTCCGGAGGTCCTCGAGCACCGGCTGGTCGCGCTTGGAGTTCTCGAATGACTCGGCCGGGTACCCGATACGAACTCCAGCGAGCGCGGGCTCCGAATCGCGCCAGAACTGCGGGATCCGGGTCCTTGGGTGAGGGCCGTGCGCGCCGGGAGTTCCTCGTGAGTTGGGACGCTGTCGATGCACGATCGCCTGCAGCACGATGGCCGCATCCTCGACCGAGCGGCACAGCGGGCCGAGCTTGTCCATCGACCACGACAGCGCCATGGCGCCGCGCGTGTCGACGAGATCGAAGGTGGGGCGGATCGAAGAGCAACCGCAGCGCGTCGACGGCGACACGATCGAGCCCAGAGTCTCCGACCCGATCGCGAACCAGACGCAGCCGGCTGCCACGGCCGAGGCCGAGCCCGCCGACGACCCGCTCGAGCCCTGCTCCAGTTGCCAAGGATTGCGCGTCGTGCCGCCGAACCACTGATCGCCCATGGCGAGCTCGCCGAGGCTGAGCTTCGCGACGAGCACGGCGCCGGCCTCGTTGAGCCGCTCGATCACGTCCGCGTCCTCCTCGAACTCCTGAGTCGCGAAGATCCGCGAGCCCCAGGTGGTGGGGAAACCGGACACGGCGAGCAGGTCCTTCGCACCGTACGGGATGCCGTGCAGGTAGCCGCGGTAGATGCCCTTCTCGAGCTCGGAGTCGCGCGTGCGCGCCTGCTCGAGCGCTCGCTCGCGCATCAGCGTGACGACAGCGTGCAATTTCGTGTCGAGTCGCTCCAGGCGCATCAGGCTCCACTCGGCGAGCTCGACGCACGCGACCTTGCGGGTGCGCACGAGTGCCGCGATCTCGCGGATCGACCAGAAGGCGAGCTCGTCGAGATTCGCCGGCCGGTCTCGCTCGAGCAGATCCATGCGCGGCAGCGTCTCCATGCCGAATACGCCGCGCTCCTGCGTCGCCCAGGCGTGTCCGCGCGGATCCGCGATCGGTCGCCAGCGCAGCGCAGGCCCGTCACTGTTCGACAGCGGAAACGCGCGCAGCGCCGCGAGGCTCGACATCTGGTCACCGACACCCGCGCGCATCAGCGCCAGTTCGGCGTCCGTGAAGTCGAGCCCTGCCACTTCACCCGCGTGGCGCAGGACCTCCGGGCTCGGTGCGGGGCGCGAGGTGGGCGCGGAATCCTGGAGGACGGCAAGCAGGAGCGGAATCCACATGCGTGTAGCGTAGCGGCGACGAAGCGCGCATCGCGCGCCGCGCTCGCGCATACTGTGGGACGTGAGTCCGACTCCGCGCGAACGCTGGCTCTTCGGCGCGCTATGCGCGCTGTTCGCGGCCTTTGCGTGCGCGCACAACCTGCTCCTGCCGCTGTGGGAGGGGCCGGACGAGGGCGACAACGTGCTCTACGTGCGCCACATCGCGGTCGAGGGCCGGCTGTGCGAACCCGCGCTCGAGCCGCGCTTCGATCTCGAGCAACTCGGCCGCGGGCACATGCCGCCGCTGTGGTTCTTGTCGCTCGTGCCGGTCTTCGAGGCTCGCGACATGCAGCGCTGGCGCGCGACGCACGCGTCCAATCCGGAGTTCCTGCGGCGCGTGACGACGGCACCGGGCGAGGCCCTCGATCTCGACGCCGAGCTCGCCAGGCCCAACTCGCGCATGATGTACCGGCACGG
>VGZE01000021.1 GCA_016872755.1 Planctomycetota bacterium | reverse complement strand
CCGACGCGCCGATGCGCGCGCTCGACGCGCGCGAACGCGAGCTGTACGCCGCGGGCGCCGGCCACTACGCGGCGATCTGCGCGGCCTGCCACCAGCCGAGCGGTCTGGGCGCGCCGGGCAAGGCGCCGCCGCTGCTCGATTCGCCCTACGTGCTCGGGCCGAGCGAGCGGCTCGCCGCGCTGATCGCGGCCGGCATGCATGGACCCGTGCAGATCGGCAACGAGACGTGGAACGGCGAGATGCCGGCGTGGAAGGCGAGCGACGAGGAACTCCACGCGCTGCTCGTCTACCTGCGTCGCGAGTGGGGGCATCGCGCCGAGCCGCCGACGCGCGACGAGGTCGAACGCGGTCGCGCGCGCGCCGCGCAGCGCGGCCGCCCGTGGACGGCTAGCGATCTCTAGGCGGTTCGCGCTCGAGGCGGCGGAGCCGCGCCGGCGTCGCGCCGCTCCAGGTGAAGCGCGCGGGCACCGACCACCCCTGCTCCGCACGCCAGTCGACGACCTGCCTGCCGTCGACGAAGAGCGCGTGGCGTCCGTCCCACGCGATCCAGCACAGCTCGCGCCGAGGTGCATCGGCTGCGCCGCGCAATTCGGCGGCGTCGGCGTCGACGCGCCAGCCGTCGCTCGTGCGCACGAGCCCGGCGCCGCAGTGCACCGGTGCGCGCGGAGCGGGGTTCGGCGTGACTTCGACCAGCGCCAGCGCACCGCGCGCGTCGGCCGCGAGCTCGATCCGCAGCGCGCCGCGTCCCGCTACCAGCTCGACGTTCCCCTCCGGTGCGACGTCGACCCAGCGATGCGCACCGCGTTCCACCAGCGCGAGTCCGCGCCAGCGCATGTTCGTATCGCGGCCCGAGTGCACCTGCAGCGCGAAGTGCCCGTCGAGGTCGAGCGGGTCGAGCCGATCGGCAGTCGCCACGCCGTTGACCCACGCGCGGATCCACGGGCCGTCGCAGACGATCCGGTAGCGATTCCATTCGCCGCCGCGGAACGCCGCGCGCGCTTTTTCGTCGTCGGCGAGATCGTCCAGCCAACCGCGGCGGCCCTCGTCGTACAGCCCGCCCGACCAGGCGCGCGCGCTCGGATCGATCTCGATCTGGTAGCCGTACAGGCGGCCCTGCTCGTTCACATGGCTGCGGATCTGCACGCCCGAGTTGCCGGGCGCGTCGTTGCAGAGTTCGAGTTCGAGTTCGAAGTCCGCCCACGTGCGTTCGCTGACCAGGAAGCTCTGCGCGCCGCCGCCCACCCGCCCCCGGATCGCGCCGTCCTCGACCGTCCAAACGGCGTCGCCGAGCGCGCGCCAGCCGGAGAGCGTGAGCCCGTCGAACGGCGGCGCCGGCCGGGAATCCGCTTGCTGAGCGGCCGCCTGCTCGAAACACGCGCACAGCGCGACCCCGGCACTCAGCCGGCGCGCGTTGGACTTGAGCCTATGGAAGAGCGAGCGCATGCTGCACCCAGGAGTCTCCGCATGGGCAAGCTCAAAGGCAATGTGCTGATCGGCCAATCGGGCGGGCCGACGGCGGTGATCAACCAGTCGCTCCTCGGCGTGATCGAACAGGCGCGGCGCGACCCGCGCGTGCGGCAGGTGCTCGGCGCGCGCCACGGCGTGCGCGGCATGCTCGAGGACAAGTTCGTGCGCCTGGACAAGCAGCCCGCCGTCGCGCTCGCCGCGATCGCGAAACAGCCGGGCGCCGCGCTCGGCTCGGTGCGCAAGAAGCCGACCGAGGAGGAATGCGTGCGCATCGTCGAGTTCTGCCGCAAGCGCGACGTGCGCTGGCTGTACTACATCGGCGGCAACGACTCGGCCGAGACGGCTCAACTGCTCGAGAAGGTCGCCGAGCGCTCGACCTGGGAGATGCAGCTCTTCCACGTGCCGAAGACGATCGACAACGATCTGTGCGAGACCGATCACTGCCCGGGCTTCGGCTCGGCCGCGCGTTTCGTCGCGCTGGCGCTGATGGGGGACGATCTGGACTCGCGCGCGCTGCCCGGCATCAAGCTCGACGTGATCATGGGGCGCAACGCGGGCTGGCTCACGGCGGCCAGCGCGCTGGCGCGCGTGCGCGCCGACGACGGACCGCACCTCGTGTACGTGCCCGAGCGCAGCTTCGACCTCGAGGCCTTCGCGCGTGACGTCGAGGCGGTGCGCCAGCGCCTCGGACGATGCGTGGTCGCCGTCTCCGAAGGCGTGCGCGGCGCGGACGGCAAGACGGTGGCCGTGACCAAGGAGGTCGACGCGCACGGCAACGCGGTGCTGTCCGGCTCGGGGGCGCTGGGGGATTTCCTGGCGGCCGAGCTGAAACGACGCTTGGGGGACAAGCTGCGCGTGCGCGCCGATACCTTCGGCTACTTGCAACGCAGCTTCTACGGCTGCGTGTCGAGCACCGACGCGCGCGAGGCCCGCGCGGTCGGGCGGGCGGCCGTGCGCTTCGCGCGCGAGGGCGGGCCGCGCAGCGGGTCGGTCGTGATCCGTCGGATCCCCGGCAAGACCTATCGGGTCGAGTATGGGTGGGTCGAGTTGGAGCGGGTCGCGCATGTGACGCAGTCGCTGCCGGAGCGGTACCTGGGGCGTGGAGCGGATGTGAGCGAGGAATTCCTCGCGTATGCGCGACCGCTGGTGGGGGGGCTGCCGCGGCCGGTGGTGCTGCCCTGAGAGGGACCTTGGTCTAGCTGGCTGCGCGTCCACCGCCGGCGGTGGTCCGCACACCGCTCGGACCCCCATTCGCGGTGGATTCCTGGACAGCGCGCAGCCAACTGGACCAAGGTCCGTTGGACCCGCCCCCGCCGGGCGGCTACATTGCGCCATTGACGGCCCGATGAGCGCTGACCCGACAGTCGCCCCCCCTGAGCCCCCCGCCCCCGACCCCGGCGCCGAGGCCCTCCCCGAGAGCCCCTACCGCAATCTCTGGGTGCCCCTGTTGGTCGTTCCGGCGCTGATCGGCATCGTCCTGGTCGTCGTCTTCGTGCTCTTCGGCGCGGTCACCGGCCGGGAATCCAGCGCCGAGGACAACCTCTCGCGGATGATCTCCGGCGGCAAGAACGAGCGCCGGCAGGCCTCATTCAGCTTGGTCCAGCAGATCGTCGAGCGCCAGGCCGCGCTGGACCGCGGCGAGCCCGTTCCGCACGACATCGGCCCGTCCTTCGCGCACCGCCTGGTCGGGGCCTACGACGCGTGCAATCAGGCCGACGCGGACCAGTACGAACAGGCCTTCCTGTACGCGCGCGTGCTGCTCGAGCTGGGCGAGGCGGGCAGCGTCGAGCGCCTGTTTGCGCTGGCCGAGGCGCCGGATTCGGCCGATCCGGAGGGCTTTGTCCGCTTCAACCTGCTGAGCAGCTTCGGCGCCTGGGCCGAGCGCTTCGAGCCGGCACAGCGCGAGACGGCCAATGCGCTGCTGATCCGCTTCCTCGATCACCCCGACCCCGGTCTGGTGCGGGCGGCGGCGATGTCGCTGCAGCGCTACCCGGCCGACGGTTCGCGCGGCGCTCTGCGCGGCCTGCTGGGCTCCAGTGAGCTCGACTTGCGCGGGCAGGCTGCGATCTCGCTGTCGCACCTGGCCGATGCCAGCGGCGAGGGCGTGCTCAGGGAGATGCTCGACCCGCAGGCCTACGCGTTGGCACACCAGGCGCAACCGCAGAAGTTCGCGCGAGCTGCCGATGTGTCGATGTCTCGGCGCAAGGCGCTGGAGGCGTTGCTGCGGCTGGGCAAGCCCGAGTATCGCAGCTTGGTCGAGCAGCTGGCGCGCGAGGAATCCGACATCGAGTTGCGCGAGGCCGCGCTGCGCGCGCTGGCCCAGGCGGAGGGGTCATGACGGCTGGTTGCGCGGAGGAACGCGCGACGGCGGCAGCGGCCCCCTCGATTCACCGCTCCCTTTTCCCTAGCATTTGCGGCGCTTCGAGCGGCTCGGCCCGCGGCGCGTCCGCGCCGGCTGATCTGCTTGCCGCCCTCCGCGCGAGGGCGACCGTCCCCCGGAGTCGATCGTGACCGAGATCAAGGATCCAGCATCAGGCCGGCCCAGCCCGGCCGAGTCGGCCGCCGCGTCCGCGCGGGCGGAGCCCAGCCCACCCGAGTCGGTGCGCGCGCCGCTGCGCGGCGAGGTGTCGCGGCGCGGCTTTCTGTCGGTGCTCTCGGTGGCCTGGGGCGCGTTCACGCTCGGGTCCGTCGGGCTGCTCGGCGCGATGGGCCGCTTCTTGTTCCCCAACGTGCTGTACGAGCCGCCGCAGGAGTTCAAGATCGGACTCCCCGACGAGTTCGCGGTCGATTCCGTCGACGAGCGCTTCAAGGCCTCCTACGGCGTGTGGGTCGTGCGCGATGCGGGCGGCTTCTTCGCGCTGTCGACCGTCTGCACGCACCTCGGTTGCACGCCGAACTGGCTGCCCGCCGAGGAGAAGTTCAAGTGCCCGTGCCACGGTTCCGGCTTCGTCAAGACCGGCATCAACGTCGAGGGGCCCGCGCCGCGCCCGCTCGAGCGCTACAAGATCGTGCTGGCCGAGGACGGCCAGATCCTGATCGACAAGAACACGAAGTATCAGGAAGAGAAGGGGCAGTGGCTGCTCGACGGCTCGTACCTGCCCTACGTCGCCTGAGTTCGCGTCCGTTCGCCCCGCGCCCCCCGTTCCCCCTCGCGCCCGCCCCGCGCCCACCCCGCTCCTCACGCGCTCGATGAAGAAGCTGCTCGAAGCGACCACGAAGACCCAGCTGTGGAAGTCGGTCTTCCGGCACGGCTATCCCGACACGCCGCGCAACCGCACGCTGGCCGTGCTGTCGAACGTGTTCCTGCACCTGCACCCGGTCAAGGTGCGCCGCAGCGGGATCCAGCTCTCGTACACCTGGTGCATGGGAGGACTGACGTTCTTCCTGTTCCTGATCGAGACGATCACCGGCCTGTTGTTGATGTTCTATTACCGGCCGACGGCCGAGCTGGCGTTCCAGGACATCATGGCGCTGCGCGAGCACGTGCCGATCGGGATCATGCGCGAGCTGCACCGCTGGGCGGCGCACTTGATGGTCATCACGGTCTGGCTGCACATGTACCGCGTGTTCCTGACCGGATCGTACAAGCCGCCGCGCGAGTTCAACTGGAACGTCGGCGTGATCCTGCTCGTGATCACGCTGCTGTTGTCCTTCACCGGCTACCTGTTGCCGTGGGACCAGCTCGCCGTCTGGGCCATCACGGTCGGCACGAACATGGCGCGCGCGACGCCGTTCCTCGGGCACGAGGGGCCGGGTGCCGCGCTGATCAGCTTCGGCGGTCTGGACTTCGTCCACGCCGGCGACGACGTGCGCTTCGGCCTGCTGGCCGGGCGCTTCGTCGGCGAGGGAGCGCTGCTGCGCTTCTACGTGCTGCACTGCGTCGGCTTCCCGCTGATCGCGGCCACGCTGATGGCGATCCACTTCTGGCGCGTCCGCAAGGACGGCGGGATCTCGGGCCCGCTCTAGCCCGACCTACTCATGAGCCCCCGGCTGCAACGTCGCGACTGGCTGCATCTGCAGCGCTCTGCTCCTTGCGAGGTCTCGACGACCTTCCAGAGGTCGCCTCCGCTGCTCTCAGTCGCAGATCGCTGCAGCTGCAGCCATTCGCGACGTTTCGCTCGTGGCCTCATGAGTAGGTCGGGCTAGCGTCCGCACCGGCCCGCACTCGCACGCACGACCCCCTTCCGACGCGCCGCACCAACCGATGGCCGACTACATCAAGCACGCCGTCAACTGGCTGACCGAGCCGACCCGCTACTTCATCGGGTTCACGCTCGCGATCATCCTGATCCTGCAGTTCCGCAAGTTCTTCGCGAAGACCTTCGTCATCGTCGCGTTCTTCGTGTTGGGCGCCGCCTTCCTGGTCTTCGCGTGGAAGGACCCGAACTTCGCGAAGATCATCGGCAAGCCGGACAACGTGCCGATCGTGATCCTGCTCGCGACGGTCGTCTATTTCTCGTGGCTGTCGCTGCGCAAGGCCGTCATCAACGACGAGCGCATCGCGCGCGGCGAGCCGACGCTGGAGGGGGACTTCAACAAGCAGAAGGTCTTCACCTGGCCGGACCTGGTCTACACCGAGCTGATCTGCCTGGTCCTGTTCACCGTCGCGTTGGTGGTCTGGTCGATCGTGCTGATGGCACCGCTGGAGGAACCGGCCGAGCTCGCGCGCACGCCGAACCCGTCCAAGGCGCCGTGGTACTTCCTGGGGCTGCAGGAACTGCTCGTGTACTTCGATCCCTGGATCGCGGGCGTGCTGCTGCCGAGCTTCATCATCGTCGGGCTGGGCGCGATCCCGTACGTGGACACCAACCCCAAGGGCAACGGCTACTACACGTTCAACGAGCGCAAGTTCGCGATCTGGTTCTTCTGGATCGGCTTCGTGCTGTTCTGGGTGTCGTTCGTGATCCTCGGCACCTTCTTGCGCGGTCCGAACTGGTCGTTCTTCGGGCCCTTCGAGTACTGGGATCTGCACAAGCTCGAGCCGATGGTCAACGTCGACCTGTCGACCTACTTCTGGGTCAACCTGCTCGACCAGCCGCGGCCCGACAACATCCTGCTGCGCGAGGCACCCGGCTTCGCGTTCCTGGGCGCCTTCTTCTTGCTGCTGCCGCCGCTGCTCGCGAAGACCGTGTGTCGGTCGATGTTCGCGCAGATCGGGATGGTGCGCTACCAGGTCATGATGCACATGCTGCTGTGGTTCGCGCTGATCCCGCTCAAGATGCTGCTGCGCTGGACCGTCGGGTTGAAGTACATCGTCGGTATCCCCGAGTGGTTCTTCAACGTCTAGGTCAGGCCCTCTCCATGGATCAGGCCTTCTCCACAACCCTCCTCCGCACTATTTCCACTCGGTCCCCAGTCACGAGTTCCTCCCGGTGACGCATGGCTGATCGCGGCGATACCCACTACCACATCAAGCACCTGAACCTCTGGTTCGCGTTCGCGAGCCTGGCGTTGCTCGTGACGGCGGTCTGGATGGTCCTGGACGATGCCAGCCGGCCGTGGAAGAACCACCAGCGCGAGTTCCGCGCGCTGGACCTCGAGCGCACGCGCGCCGAGTTGGAAACCGCCGAGCTGAAGGCCCAGGCCGCGCACGGTGAGACCTTGCAGGTCGAAGTGCAGAAGGCCGCCGCGGCGGTCGAGGCCCTCAACGCCGAGATCGCCGCCAAGCAGGAGGTCGTGCGGCTCGCCAAGGGCGAGTACTTCGTCAAGGAGAGCGCGGCGAAGACGGAAAAGGCCCAATACGACTGGGAGCGCTACGTCGTCGACGAGCACCGGCTCGAGCACAAGGACCCCGCCTACGGCGAGGCCCACATGGCCGCGGTCTACGAGCGCATGCAGAAGTCCGCCTACGGCAAGGAGCAGGCGGAGGCCGCGCTGGCCAAGGCAGTAGCGGATGTGAACGCGCTGAAGGCGCCGTTGAAGGAAGCCGAGCGCGCGCTGAAGGTCGCGACCAAGGACATCGAGTTGCGCCGCGCGAAGATCGAGAAGCTCGACCCGGCCGACCGCGCCACACAAGTCGCGAACATCGTCCGTGACTTTCCGGGCCTGGATTTCATCGGGCCGAACCTGAAGGTGCAGAAGGTCGCGCTCGAGAACCTGACCTTCGAGCTGAACTTCACGAAGAAGAAGCGCATCGACATGTGCCAGAGCTGTCACATGGGCATCGATCGCGCCGGTTTCGAGAACGCCGAGCAGCCGTACACGTCGCACCCGCGCCTCGATCTGTTCCTGACCAACAAGTCGCCGCACCCGATCAGCGAGGTCGGCTGCACGATCTGCCACCGCGGTTGCGGCGAGGCGCTCGACATCGTGCGCACCGACCACCGCCCGACCGGCGACGAGCAGACGAAGGAGTGGAAGGACGAGTACCACTGGCACAAGCAGCACCACTGGGACTACCCGATGCTGCCGACCGGCATGTCGGAAGCCGGCTGCGTGCAGTGCCACACCGACTCGCTCGAGCTGATCGCGGCCGATGCGCCGAAGGTCACCGAGGGCTATCGCCTGTTCGAGGAGTACGGTTGCTATGCGTGCCACAAGGTCGAGTGGTTCCCGACCAAGCGCAAGCCGGGCCCTTCGCTGAAGAACCTGCTGGCCAAGCTGACGCCCGAGTTCGTCGCGAGCTGGGTGGCCGATCCGAAGGCCTTCCGCCCGACGACGCGCATGCCGCAGTTCTTCAACCTGGAGAACTTCGCCGACGACGCGGTCATCGCGAAGTCGAAGTACGGTGAGGGGCGCGACGTGCTCGGGCGCGAGTGGAACGACGCGGCGGTCGCGGCGGTGACCGCGTTCCTGCAGCAGCGGCACCCGCTGCAGGCGCTGCCCAAGCCGCCCGCCGAGGGCGACGCGCTGCGCGGCCGCGAGGCCTTCCGCCTCTCAGGCTGTCTCGGCTGCCACAACGTCGCGCCGCATGACGCGCAGACCTTCCCAGTCGGTGGCGACCTCGCGCACGAGCGCGCCGACGAGAACGAGATGGGCCCGAACCTGCGCGGCGTCGCGACCAAGCTCGACGCCGACTGGCTCTACTGGTGGCTCAAGGACCCGGCCAAGTACTGGCCCGACACGCGCATGCCGAACCTGCGCCTGTCCGACGAGGACGCCGCCGACATCACCGCGTACCTGATGGAGGATCCCGACGGGATCTTCCGTGACGTGCCGCAAGGCTGGCAGACCAGCATCCCGGCCGCCAAGCTCGATGTGCTCCAGGAGCAGGCGCGCTGGTTCTTCACGCGCGACGGGCGCACGGCCCTCGAACAGCGCTTCGAGGGCAAGGACGAGACGCGGCGTTGGGACCGCCAGGCCGACTTGCAGGTCGCCGTCGGGGAGCGCTTCGTCGTCCAGTACGGTTGCTACTCCTGCCACGAGGTCTCCGGCATGGAGTCGATGATGCCGATCGGCGCCGAGCTGACGACGTGGGCCTCCAAGACCGTCGACAAGCTCGACTTCGGGTTCATTCCCTACATCTTCGCGGACACGCACGGCTGGGATCAGGAAACGACCTCGAACTTCAAGAGCTACCACAACAACTTCCTCGAGCAGAAGCTGAAGGCTCCGCGGTCCTACGACCGCAAGAAGATCAAGAACCCGACCGAGAAGCTGCGCATGCCGTATTTCGGCTTCACGGAGGAGCAGACCCAGGCGATCACGACCTTCGTGGTCGGTCTCGTGAAGGACGAGGTGCAGCGCGCGAAGATGGTGCCGGACGCCGGCGAGCTGGCGCGCGATGCGGGCCTGCGCGCGGTGCGCCAGAACAACTGCGCGGCCTGCCACGTGCTCGAGCCCGGCCTGGTCACGTTCAAGGACGAGGCCGGCAAGCTGCACACGGTGGGCGCCGAGTTCCGCAAGCTCGAGGGCGAGACGCTCCCGCCGCGCATGGACCGCTGGGCCGAGTACTGGGCCGATTACGTCGCGTACATGAAGGGCGAGGACGAGGACTTCGACCCCGATGAATTCGAGTTCTCGCTGCGCTTGTTGCGGCCCGAGCCTGATTTCGGCGACATCGGCGACTCGATCTCCGTGCTCGCGAAGGATCTGGTCAGCGTGAAGCCGCCCGTCGGCGGCGACCTCGTGCGCGTCGTGACCGACTGGTACAAGAAGCCGTTCGATGCGGAGGACAACAGCCGCACGCCCGATCCCGAAGGCGGCGTCGGCGACGTCGACGGCAAGTACCGCAAGTACGCCGAGGAAGAGTACGACAAGGTGCGCTGGACCTTCGCGCCGCCGGTGCTGCTCGGCGAGGGCGACAAGCTGCAACGCAACTGGTTCTATGCGTTCCTCAACGATCCGATCACGCTGCGCCACCAAATGCGCGTGCGCATGCCGAGCTTCCACTACGCAGACGGCGAGGCCGGCGCGATCGCCGACTACTTCGCCTACGAAGCGCAGCGCGATTGGCCGGTGTACTACGCGCGCAAGCTGCGTCTGGCGCAGAAGAAGTCGCTCGAGGAGCTGGCGGCGCTGATCAAGATTCCCGCCGAGACGCTGGCCGGCATCGAGAACGGCAGCCGGCCGGACATCGATGCGAGCTTCGCGAAGGTCAAGGCCTGGGGCGATGCACAGAAGTTCGACGAGGTACTGCCGCCGGTGGATCCGCGCCACGAGCGCGTCGTGCGTCGCTCGCCGGCGCACGTCAACGCTCTGATGGCGGCTGATTCCAAGCACCTGGCCAAGGCCGAGAATCTGGCGCGCGATGCGAGCGGACCCTACTGCGTGCAGTGCCACTACCTGAACGGGCAGGGCCCGGCGGGCGGCACGGCGCAGCCGATCCAATGGGCGCCCGATCTGAACAACACCGCCGAGCGTCTGCGCGAGGACTGGGTCCACAAGTGGATCGAGAACCCGGCCAAGGTCTACCCGGGCACCGCGATGCCGGTGAACTTCCCGGCCGACAAGGACTCGCACCAGGCGCTCTTCCCGGGCAAGGCCGCGGTCCAGATCCAGGCGCTGCTCGACTGGCTCTACAACATGCAACGGCAGGACCTGCCCACGGGCATGTAGGGCCCGCGGGCGGCCGGGGGCTTGTGCCGCGGCACCCTCCGTCCGATGAGGGTCGCCGGGAGAGTCCCCGCCTGCCAGAATCAGGCCCCCCCCGCATTCCATCCACCGCCCGCCGGAGTTCCGCGCGGCGCGACACCCACCCCAACTCACATGAAGATCCTCACCGTTTCCACCCTCGTGCTCGGCGCCGCCATCTGCGCGGCGGCCGCGATCCCCTTCACCAAGTCCAGCCCCGTTGCGACGAGCAACGCCGTGGCCGAGACCGGCACCGTTCAGGTCAAGGTCGTCTGGGAGGGTGAGAAGCCCGAGGCGCTGCCCGCGCTGGTGATCAGCCCGGAGGCCTCGAAGGGCTGCTGCCCCGACGGCGTCGCAGTGGACTCCACCAATCAGTCGCGCATGATCGACGCCGCCGGCGGCGTGGCGAACGTCGTGCTGACGATCGGCGTCAAGGACATGCCGGTCAAGGTGCCCGAAGGGCGCAAGTACTACCTCGACCAGAAGGCCTGCCGCTACGAGCCCCACGTGCAGGTCGTGCCGATGGGCGCGACGGTCGAGTACCTGAACAGCGACTCGGTCGCGCACAACGTGCACGTCTACGCGACGAAGAACGGCGACCAGAACAACTCGGTCGCCGCCGGCAGCAAGGCCGAGCAGAAGCTCGACAAGGCGGAGGTCGTCACCGTCAAGTGCGACATCCACCCGTGGATGTCCTCGTACATCTTCGTGACCGACGACCCGATCTACGGCCTCTCCGGCGCCGACGGCAGCGCGACGCTCGAGGGCGTGCCAGCGGGCAAGTACAAGGTCGGCTACTGGCACGAGCACGACTCGATCGGCAAGGGCAAGAGCGACGAGGTCACCGTCGAAGCCGGCAAGACCACCACCGTCGAGATCAAGGTCGGGGGCAAGAAGAAGAAGGCCGGTCGCTAGACTCGAGTCGGATCACGGTTGCGCCGGCATCAGCCTGCAGACCGGCGAATGCACGAGGCCCCTGCGAGCAAGCGCTCGCAGGGGCCTCGTGCTTCGCCGGCGCCCACCGGCTCGGTGTCGACTGGTCTGGCGTCGACCGGCCCGGCGCCACGGCCGTGTTCGCTGCTACTGGCCGAAGGTTAGGCGCAGCCGATTCGACAGCGACACGTTGGAGAACAGCGAGCACGGGCTCGATGCGGTCAGGAAGCTCGTGAACTGCGCATCGAGCTGAGCACCGACCAGCGACGGATCGCACGGAATCGGCGTCAGGAAGGCCGCCGCGCCGGGGCTCTGGATGGTCTGCCCGATCGGGATGGAGAACGGGATCCAGGCGCAGGTCCCGCAGCTCAGCGGCGCCGTCGGCACGCTGAAGTTGAGGATCGCCTTGAACGCCAGCGGGTCGATGCCGCTGCAGTTCAACTGGAAGAGCCCCGAGCCGATGTCCGGCGTGCCCTGGCCGACCAGCGTGCCGCCTCCGCCGCAGCCGCCGCCGAGGTCCTGCGTCGTGCCGGTCCCGGCGTTGGTCAGCAGGATCTGCGCGTGGATGTCGCCGACGAACGGCGGCGCTTCGTCGAGTACGCCCCAGGTCAGCAGCGACTGGAAGCCGCCGAGCAGCGCAGCGTAGACGTAGGAGAGCGCGGGCTTCTGCGCGATCCCGACCGGCTGCGCGAAGACCACGTCCTCGCACTGGATCAGCGTCTTCGGGTCGAAGGCCTCGATGCGCAGCGTCGAGTTCGCGAAGGTGGTCTGGTCGCAGTACGCGATCCAGGCCTTCGCGCCGGGGCAGATCACCGCCGGATCGCTCTCCTCGTCGCCGTCCTCCGCCTCGATCGCGACCGGGCCCGCGCCCGGGATCAGCACGCCGTTCGACGGGATCATCGAGCGCGCGTAGATGTCGTGCCCCTGGCCGTCGGCTTCCTCGAGCTCATAGGCGATCACGAAGGCCGAGCCGTCCGGCATCGAGTCGACCGCCGCATCGCGTTCGTCGAACGGGTGGTTGGCGACCACCGCCGGCGGCCCGAGCAACACGCCGTAGCGATTGACCATCTGCGCGTGCAGATTGGCGGGCCCGATCAACTGATCGGGCCGGCGTTCCCAGACCACCAGATGCACGCCCTCGTCCGCGCCGTGCTTGGTGATCGCCGGACGCACGTTGAACTCGGTCGGCGTGTTGGTGGCGACCACGAAGGTCGAGATCACGCTCGGGTTGCCCGCGGCGACGGGAATGCGCACCTGCGCGCCGCGGATCCCGAAGCCCTCGACGCCCCACACGACGATCACTTCCTGCTTGTCGAGCGCAATCAGCTTGATCGCTTCGCCGCCCACGGCCGGCTCGACCTCGTTGCCCGGGTCGCTGGCCAGCGCCAGCGTCGTGGCCGACAGGTTTCCGGTGCTCGAGTCGACGTTGCGGCAGACGATGTTGTACGGACCGAACACGTTGCCCGCGGTCTGCCATGCGATCAGCATGCCGTTGGTCAGCGTGTTGCCGGCGATGGACGGGCGCGAGTTGTAGCCGGTCGCGCTGACGAAGATCGTGCCGCCGAGCAGGTTGCCATTGGTCGACACGCGCTGTGCGCGGATGTCCGCGTCGGCGGCCGAGAACTCCCGCTGCCAGGTCACGATGTAGGTGTTGTTGCTGGCCTCGTTCGCGACGTCCGGGTTCGAATCGTCATCCACGGTCGTCGAGACTCCGAAGACCGTGCCGAAGAGCGGATCGACGACCAGCGGGTAGGCCGCCTGGTCGACGAACTCGTCGGGCAGGCGCAGCTCGAGCATCCCGTCGGCGAAGCTCAGCGAACCCTGCACGCTGCGGCCGTTGGCGTCGATGCCCGTCACCGCGCCGATCGACACGCCGCCGTGCTCGTGCGTGGCGAAGCGCAGGCCCGTGGCCTGCGCGGCCGAGAGCGGCAGCGTCGAGGAGAGCGCGCCGCGCACGACGAGATCGCCGTCGCCTTGCGGAGCCGCCGCGATCACGAAGCTTTGCTCGACGCCGTCGGACTGCAGCTCGTAGCGCTCGACCAGGGAGCCGCGGTCGTAGCTCGCGAAGAGCCCTGCGGCTTCTGCCGGCACGCCGAGGTCGAGCGCCATGGCCTGGCCCTGGACCCGGCCCGCGGATCGCAGCTCGAAGCGCAGCGACTGCGTCTGTTCGACCGCGCGGCCGAGCGCCGGCACGAAGGTGAAGCCCTGCGCGTCGAAGCTCGCCTTGTAGTCGGCGCCGCCGCCGTGCAGGTGGTCGCCGCGCGCCTCGAGCCCGACGCTGGCGCGCGGGATCGAGACGACCGGACCGCCGACGAGCTTGTCTCCGGCCTGCAGCGGAGCGGAAAGGAGCAGGGAAACCAAGGTGCCGGCACCGAGCGCGGCAACCGAAGAGTGGATGGTTCGTGACATGATGGTTGGGAGGTAGCTGGGGTTCGGGATGGGGTGTGTTGGACTCAGGTGGCGCGACTGGCTGCGCTCATTCGAAGGTCACCAGGACGGCGGTGGAGAGGTGATAGGCGGGGCCGCCGCTGGTGAAGGTCACCGGGCCGCCCGCGACCTGACTGATGTGCTGTGCGTGGAACTGCAGCCCGGCCAGTCCCGGCGTTGGCGCGATCGCGATCGTGCTGGACGCCTCGCCCAGTGAATTGGCGGTCCCGGAGGACTGGATCCAGCCGTTGAACGGGTCGGCCCACAGCACGCACGGACCGATCGGCATGTCCAGCGCGTGTGAGGACAGGATCAGCCAGGTCGGCGCGCCCGCGAAACCCTCCGTCATGTGGACCTTGACCTCGGTCTCGGTCGACAGCGCGCAGCCGATCTCGGTGCGTCCGCCGCCGCAGCCGGTGCTCTCGACGTTCTGTCCGACCACGACCGAGTAGCGCTGCGCCCAGATCTCACCGGGGCTCGTGCTGGTGTCCTCCGCGTAGAACGCGACGAGCACGTCGCCCGGCGAGTTGGTGATGCTCTCGGCCGCACTCGAAATCACCGGCGACGCGTAGTCGAGCACGCTGTCGGAGAAGCCCGACGCGCTGCCGCACGGTTGCAGATCGACCTGGTCCAGCGGCTGGATCACGATCGGCGAGTTCGAGGACAGGATGTTCGTGCCGACGTAGGCCAGCGTGACGGAGTCGAGAGTATTCGAGACGTCCGGATCGGACTCGGCGAAGGGGCCGTCGAGGATCGTGATCTGGCCGGAGATCGGCGCGCTCGTTCCGCTGATGTACGTGACGCGGTTTCCGTAGATGCCGATGTTGCCGCCGGCCACGGGCTCCTGGTCGTAGACGATCGCGAACTTGACGCCGTCGCCGGCGACGGCGACGTTGCGCTCGTCGGTGGTCGTGCTCACGGTGGCGCTCTTCGTCGTGACGAGCAGGTTCGCGTTGCGGTCGATCACCGCGTAGCGCACGTCGTAGTACGGCGTGGCCGCCCCGCCGAAGTAGCGCTCCCAGGCGATCAGGAAATTGCCGCCGTAGCCGGTGCTCTTGGAGATCGCCGGCTCGAAGTCGTCGTACGTGAACCCGACCGTGTTGCTGACGTCGAGTTCGGAGCCGACCAGCGACGGATTGCCGCTGGCGGGCACGTTGACCTGCCGTGCGCGGATCCCGGCGTCGAGCTCCGACCAGGCGACGATGACCTCGTCGTCCGAGGTCTGGGCCTCGCCGCCGATCACGGGATCCACGTCGTAGGTCGCGGTCGCGGCGATCGTCAGCGTGCCGGCCGAGAGCGCGCCCGTCGCCGCGTTCACGCTGCGGCACTTGATGTCCGACTGCGCGAGGAATCCGCTCGAGCTCTCCCAGGCGACCAGGTACATGTCCGTCAGGTTCACGTTGCCGACGGACGGAGACGTGGCCGAGGGCGAAACCGTGGCTCCGGCCTCGATCGTGATCAGGCCGCCCACCAGTGCGCCGGCGTCCGAAACGCGCTGGCCGCGGATGTCGGAATCGCCCAGACCGAACGAGCGCGTCCACACGATCAAGTAGTTGCCATTCGTCCAGTCGTGCGCGATGGCGGGGGAGACGTCGTCGAAGTTGTTGGCCGCATCCGAATCGACCTCGAACTCGGTCCCGATCAGCGGATCGAGCACGAGCGGGTAGGCCGCGGCGTCGACGAAGGCCGCCGGCAGCGACAGCTCGATACCGCCGTCGATCCAGCGCATCGATCCGGCCGTGCGCGCGCCGGTCGCATCGATGCCGGTGACGGCGCCGACCGTGATCGCTCCCAGGCCGGGCGCTTCGAGGGCCAGGCCGTCGGCCGCGCCGGCCCGCGCGAGCGAGCTCTCGACGGCCAGGCGCACGACGAGGTCACCGCTGCCCGCCAGCGGCGACTCGAACACGAAGCTCTGCTCGATGCCCTCGCGTCGCGTCTGGTACAGCTCGCGCACGCCGGAGCCGCGCTCGTAGACGGCCAGGGTCTGCGACAACTCGGGGTGATCGGGCAGGGCCGGCACCAGCGCGCCGGTCGCGCGCCCGAAGCCGAGCAGATCGAAGCGCGCCTGCTGGGTCTCTTTCGCGCGAGTGCCGAAGGCGGCCGCATACTCGATGCCCGCCTCGTCGAGCTCGACGCGGTAGTCGGGGCCGTTGGCCCACAGCTTCCCGTCGATTTCGCTCATGCCGTGGGAATGGCGCCAGGCGGCGGTGGCACCGGCCGGTGCGGGGCGCTCCTGGGCGGCGGAGGTGAGGCCGCAGAGCAGACCGGCGGCGGCGAGTTGGATCAGGGACGACGAACCAAGGGAGGGTCGAGACATGGCGTTGAGTGCGGGGTTTTGGAAATCGGGGCCGCTCCATACACCCGTTCCATTCCGGTCCCGTTACGGACCATTCGCCCGTTCGCTGCGCGCCGCGAGGGGACCGGCCTCGAGCCGCCCGGGGACCCTGGCCTGGTTGACTGCGCGCCGCCTCGACAGGCCCCACCCCTGGGGGTCAGCGCGGTCGATCGACCCCCAGCGGACGCGGACGCGCAGTCAGCCGGGCCAAGGTCCAGCCAGGCCAAGGTCCATCCAGGGACCCGGCTTCGGGCCCGGTCAGCTACGCCACTTCTCGAGCCACTCGGGCGGTTCCCAGCCGTGCAGGACTCCCGCCACCACCTGCAAGACCCGCAGCTCCTGGTCCCGCTGCAGCGCCAGCTCGCCGTTGCGCCGCGCCTGCTCCTTCTCGAAGCTCGACTCGACCAGCTGCAGGATCCGCGCGCCGACCTCCGCCCGCGCCTTCAACGCGCGCTCGATCAGCGGCAGGAAGCGCTCGCCGAACTGCTGCGCGACGCGCGGGTAGCGCTGGTAGTACAGGTCGAGCTGGTCGCGGGGAGACATGGCGGCAGTCGCGGACACCGGAAGACTAGCCCGCTCCGGCGCCCGCGTGCGGCCGCGCCGAGCCGCCCGGAAGGCATTTCCGGTCCTGCGCCGAGTGAACGGCCGCGGCGGCGGCCTAGCTGCCCGCCCTCGATGCCCGGCGCGCAGTCGAGCTCGCGGGGTGTGCTCCCGGTCAGGAGAGGCGCGCTCCGACTTGGCTGTTGACCCTGGTGCGACTCATCGGGGTCGGAGCGCGCCTGGGCTGCCATCGGACGAGCGGATGGCCGCGATGGAGTCGAAGGCGGATCCGCACGGATAGAATCGCAGGACCCGGCTGCCCCCCGCCTGCGCGGACGTTCGCGACCCCCCATGCTCTTTCCGGCCCTGCTGCTCGTTCTCGCGGCCCAACCGTTCCGTTCTCCCCAGGCGCGCCACGCATTCGCGGAGCCGCAGCATCCGGAAAGCCCTTCCGCGCCGGCTGAGCCCGCCGCAGCCGAGGCTCGTCGGCCCTTCGCGATCGTCTATGGCGAGGACGCCGCGCTGTGCGCGGCCTTGCCGCGACTGTGCGAGATGTGGACCGATGCCGGCGGCTTCGCGCTCGGCGCGGCCGGTCCGGACGAGTCCGCCGCGCTCGTCGCGCGCGGCGCGCGGCTCGTGCCGTTCGAGTCGCCGCGCGCTGATGAGGAGCTGTTCCTGCTGCACCTTGCGCCCGGGCAGGAGCTGCCGGCGGGCGCGCGTGTGCTGCTCGCGCAGGGAGGTCGCGCGGTGTTGGCGTGGCCGAGAGCCGCGGGAGCGGCGCTCACACCCGCTCAGCTCGTCGCGTTGTCGCGCGGCGCGCACTGCGGGCCGCTGCGCGTCGAGCGCCGCGCGCTGCCGCCGGTCAACGAGTTCCGCTGGCGCGGCCTGCCCGGAGACGATGGGATCGAGCTGGTCGGCGCGCCCGACTCGCGGATCAGCGCGCTGGTCGCCCAGGTGGACAGCGCGAACATGCAGTCCAAGAACGCCGCGCTGGCCTCGAACTTCACGCGTCGCGCCGACCAACCGGGCGCGACCGCCGCGCAGAATCAGCTGACGGGCTGGCTCAGCGGCTATGGCTACGCGCCGACGCTGCAGAACTTCTCCGCCAGCTACTCGAAGAACGTCGTCGTCCAGATTCCGGGCCTCGTCGATCCGGGCAAGATCGTCGTGCTCGGCGCGCACTACGACTCGATCAACCTCAGCGGCAGCGCGCTCGCCGCGCCGGGCGCCGACGACAATGCGTCGGGCAGCGCGGCCCTGCTCGAGCTCGCGCGCGTCCTCAAGAGCGCCGGTCCGTTCGAGCACACGATCCGCATGATCTGGTTCTCGGCCGAGGAATTCGGGCTGATCGGCTCGGATGCCGCGGCGGCGCTCTCGAAATCGGGCGGCGAGCAGATCCTGGGCATGCTGAACATGGACATGGTCGCCTACCGCAAGGCGGGCGACACGCGCGACTGCGACTTCGCGACCAACAGCACGTCGGCGGCGCTGACCGACTTCGCCGATGTAACGAGCGCGTTGTACGTCGCCGGTTGGGCCAGCAAGAAGGGCGTGCTGTCGGCCGGCAGCTCCGACCACGCCGCCTACACGAACCACGGCTTCCCATCCGCGTTCTTCTTCGAGGACCTGACCGATTTCTACGCGCAGATCCACACCGCCAGCGATACGACCGCGCTGTCGACCAACGACTGGGACCTGGCGCGGATGATCGCGCGCGGCGTGCTCGCCACCGCGGCGACGCTGGCCGAACCGGTCGACCTGCAGATCGCGCACACGCCGCTCGCGGACACGACCGACGCCGTCGGGCCCTACGCGCTCAGCGCCACCATCACGAGCCTCACGCCGGCCGCGGTGGCCGGCGCGACCGTGTGGTACTCCGGCGACAACGGGCAGAGCTGGGCGGGCGCGCCGCTCTCCGGCGCGGGAGCGACTTGGAGCGGGCTCGTGCCGTCCTTCGGCTCGCCGAAGACGATCCGCTATTGGATCGAGGCCACCGATGCGCAGGGCCACACGGAGTCCTCGCCCTCCGGCGCGGAGCTGGGCGCCGCCTACCACTCCTTCTTCGTCGGCACGAAGAGCGTGCTCTACGCGACGGGATTCGAGGCCGCAGGCGACGAGGGTTGGACGCACGGCGCGCTGTCTGGAACCGATGACTGGCAGCGCGGCACGCCGGCCGGCAAGGCGGGCGATCCCGGCGCCGCTTTCGCCGGCACGAAGGTGTGGGCGAACGATCTGGGCGGCAGTGGTTACAACGGCGAATACCCGGCCAATGCGCACAACTGGCTGCGCTCGCCGAGCGTGAACTGTTCCAGCGCGAGCAACGTGCACCTGTCCTTCCGTCGCTGGCTGGGCGTCGAGGACGGGCTGTACGACCAGGCCGAAGTGTGGGTCAACAACACCAAGGTGTGGACCAATCCGAGCAGCGCGGGCGGTTCGAACCACACGCAGGACACGAGCTGGCAGTCGATCCACCTCGATGTCAGCGCGCAGGCCGCCGGGGTCGCGAGCACGCGCGTCGAGTTCCGCCTGAAGAGCGACGGCGGGCTGCAACTCGGCGGTTGGAACCTCGACGAGCTGCGGCTGGAGCGCTGGGATCCGGCGCCGCCGCCGGGGCCCCCGCAGTTCACGCTGGCTCCGACCAGCGCGCAGGCCATCGGCGGCCAGTCGATCGTCGCCGCCGGCAGCGGCATGGGCGGCGTGACTTCGGTCACCGTCGCGGGCACGCCGGTCGCGTTCACGCAGGGGGCCGGGCAGGTGTCGTTCAGCCTGCCGCAGCAGGCGGCGCTGGGCAGTGCGCAGGTTCAGATCAGCACCGCGCAGGGCAGCGGGGCCGCCTCGCTCACGATCGCGGCGACGAGCCCGGCCGCCTTGCTGGCTCCGGCGCAGCATCCGACGGGGCAGACCCTGACCCTTCCGGTCGGCGCGCAGCCCGGCGGTTTCGCGTGGTTGCTGCTGGCGTCGCAGGGCGGGGCGACCGCGATCCCCGGCCTGTTCACGCTCGAGATCGGCAACGGCAACCTGCTCGACCTGCACATCGTCGCCCAGCATGCGCTGAACGCGGCCGGCGCGTGGACCTTCGCTCTGCCGGTGCCCGCGGGAACCGGGCTGGCCGGCGCGACCGTCTGGCTCGAGGCGCTGCTCTACACGAGTCCGGCGGGCAGTTTCGACACGACCAACGCCGCGAGCATTCAACTCCAATGAAACACCTGCTCGGTTGCGTGTTGTCGGTCGGTTCCGTGCTCGGCGCGCAGCAGGCGCGCGAGAACGTAGCAATCCTGCACGGCGGTGCGCTGCGCGGAGACGCGGTGCTGGCGCGCCTGTGCGAGCTGTGGTGGGACGGCGGCACCTTCGGCATCGGCAGCGTCGATCAGGAGCAGCGCAATGCGTTGCTCAGCGAGGGCGTCGTGCTGGTGCCGCTGCCGGCCGTCGCGCGCGGCGAGGAACTGTACGTTTTCGACGTCCACGACGAGGGGGAGGAGGCCGCGCCCGCCGGGACTCGCGAGCTGTTTCGCTTCGACGGCCGTGTGCTCGTCGCGACCACGCCCGAACGCGAGTGCGAGCTGCGCGAGGATGGTGGGGCGGGCAGGCCGCACTGCGGGCCGCTGCACGTCGCGCAAACGCCGATCCTGCCGGCGCCGCCGGTGGTCTGGCGCGGAGCGCGCGCCGACCAGGTCGCGCTCACGCTGGTGCAGCCCGATGCGCGGATCAGCGCGGTCGTGGCTGCGATTGACCAGACCCGCATCGCGAACTGGACGACGCAGTTGGCCGCGCTCAGCACGCGCCGCGCGAATCTGCCCGGCGCGACGACCGCCCAGAACATGCTCGTCGCGGAGCTGCAGAGCTTCGGGTACGCGCCGACGCTGCAGACCTTCAATACGTCGATGTCGCGCAACGTGATCGCCGAGATCCCGGGCACCCTGTTCCCGAACAAGGTCGTGATCGCGGGCGCGCACTACGACTCGATCAATGCCGGCGGATCGGCGTTGAACGCGCCGGGCGCCGACGACAACGCGTCGGGCACGGCCGCGCTGCTCGAAGTGGCGCGCGCGCTGAAGCTCGGCGGCGCCTACGAGCACACGGTGCGTTGCGTGTTCTTCTCCGGCGAGGAGTTGGGCCTGCTCGGCTCGGCCTACAACGCGCAGCAGGCCAAGCTCGCCGGCGAGCAGGTGCTCGGCATGCTGAACATGGACATGGTCGCGTTCCGCCTGGCGGGCGACGCCGTGGATTGCGATTTCACGACCAACGCCTCGTCGACCTCGCTGACCGGCTTCGCCGACGCGATCAGCGCGCTGCACGTGCCGAACTGGGCCTCGTGGTGGGACATCCTCGACGCCGGCAGCTCCGACCATGCCTCGTACAACAACCAGGGCATTCCGGCCGCGTACTTCTCGGAGGATCTGCCCGATTACTTCACGCAACTGCACACGCTGAACGACACGGTCGCGATCGCCTGCAACGACTTCGGACTGGCCAAGCTGATCGCGCAGGGCGTCGCCGCGACGGCAGCCGCGCTGGCCGAGCCGCTCGACCTGGCCATCGCGCACACGCCGCTCCCCGACACGCAGGACGCGCTCGGACCCTACCTGGTGCAGGCGACGATCACCTCGCTGACGGCCGCGAGCGTGACCGGGGCCACGCTGCACTGGTCCTTCGACGGTGGCACGCAGTGGTTCAGCGCTTCGATGAGCGCGAGCGGGACGCTGTGGAGCGCCTCGATCCCGGCCGCGGGCTCGCCGCTGGTCTGTCGCTACTACGTGTCGGCGACCGACAGCGCCGGAGGGACCGAGGATCTGCCGACCGGCGCGGCCCTGGGCGGCGAGCCGCTGCAGTTCTTCGTCGGCACGCAGACGCTGCTCTACGCGAACGGTTTCGAGGCCGCGACGGACGAGGGTTGGACGCACGGTTCCTATGCCGGCAGCGACGACTGGGCGCGCGGCACGCCGGCCGGCAAGGGCGGCGATCCGGCCAAGGCCTTCGCGGGGACGAAGGTGTGGGGGACCGACCTCACGTCGAATGGCGAGTACGCCGCGAACGGCTGGACGTGGCTGCGCTCGCCGCCCGTGAACTGCGCGAGCGCGAGCAATGTGCACGTCGCGTTCGCGCGCTGGCTGACCGTCGACGACCGCATCAAGGACCAGTCCGAGCTGTGGTGCGACAACCAACTCGTCTGGCGCAATCCGGCGGGCGCGCCGCTGACGGACTTCGGTTGGCGCGCGTTCGATCTCGACGTCACTACGCAGGCCGCCGGCAAGCCGGCGGTGGTCTTCGAGTTCCGCATCAAGGCCAACGCCTCCCTGAATTTCGGCGGTTGGAACCTCGATGAGTTCGAGGTCGCGCGCTGGAACGCCGCGCCGCCACCCGGTCCGCCGAGCTTCACGCTGGCGCCGTCGAGCGCAGCCGCGATCGGCGGCCAGTCGGTCGTCGCCGCCGGCAGCGGCATGGGCGGCGTGACCGCGGTGAGCGTCGCGGGCACGCCGGTCGCGTTCACGCAGGGGGCCGGGCAGGTGTCGTTCAGCCTGCCGCAGCAGGCGGCGCTCGGCAGCGCCGGTGTCCTCGTCACGACTGCCCAGGGCAGCGGCAGCACGCCGCTCGCGATCGTCGCGACCCAGCCGCCCGCGCAACAGGTTCCTGCCACTCATCTGACGGGCACGCTGCTCTCCGTTCCGGTCGGAACGGGAGCGGGTGGCTGGTGCTGGCTGGTCGCCGCGACGCAGCCGGGCGCGACGACGATCCCCGGCCTGGTGTCCTTCGAGATCGGCAGCGGCAATCTGCTCGATCTGCATGTGGTCGTGCAGGGGCCGCTGAACCCCGCGGGCAGCGCGACCCTGGCGGTTGCGGTACCGGCGGGCACCGGACTGGCCGGCGCGACCGTGTGGCTGGAGACCCTGTTCTACGACGGGGCGAGTGGGGGGCTGGACACCAGTCAGGCGGCCGCCTGCCAGCTGCTCTGAGGGCGCGTCAGCACGCGTATTCCTTGCCGAAACTTGATGCTTCGGCACGCTGTTCCCTCGGATAGAATCGAGGGCCCGCAGCCGCGTCGGCGGCCGCCTGGGACCCCACCCGACCACAGCACCCACGAAGCATCCCCATGACCCGTCCATCGAACCCGCTGCGCCACTCCTTGGCGCTCGCCGCCCTCGCCCTTCCCGCACTGGCTCAGGTCGCGCCGCAACGCGATCTGCTGATCATCGACGACTCCATGACCCAGGACCAGATCCTGGTGGCTCGCGATCTCGATGCCGACGGCCAATGGGCGTCGCCCTACGAGCTCGGGCAGGTCTACACGAACCTGGGCAACTGGGTCACGACCGCCGAGTTCACGACCGAGGGCGGAGTCTCCGTGGCCTACTGGTACGACCAGAAGATCGTGCAGGCGGTGCCGGTCAACGGCCTCGGCGCGATCTGGCGCGGCGCCGATGTGAACAGCGACGGCCGCTTCACCGGCGCGGAGGTCACGCTGTTCTACGACTTCGCGCTGCAAGGGAAGATGGGCGGCGACGGTCTGTGCGTGACCGCCGATGGTGCGGTCTGGTTCAGCGGCGGCACCGTCGCGTTCATCACCGAGGAGGACAAGGGCCTGTTCCGCTGCGCCGACCTGAACAGCGACGGCGATGCGATGGACGCCGGCGAGACGGTCCAGTTGATCCAGGGCATGGGCGGCAGCTTCCTCGTCGAAACGGATGCCGGTGCGCAGTCGATGAACGCTTCGAACCTGCGACGCCTGGCCGAGGACGGCAACGGCGTGATCGCGTACGAGGACGGGCTCGACGAGGCGGCTTTCCGCTTCGAGGACAAGAATGGCGACGGCGACCTGCTCGATGCGGGCGAGGCGCGGCTGTTCCTCAACGCGACCGGCAAGAACCCGCTGCTGCCCAAGCACCCGGACTGGGCCAGCGGCCTGCTGCGCGACCTGCTCGTGTCGGTGACGAACAACACCTACGGCCGGCTGTCGCACGTCGCGACGCGCACGGAGTCCGGCACGCGCATGTACTACCTGGCCTGCGACTCGTCGAACACGAGCCAGTTCAAGCAGAACCACCTCGGCCAGGGCATCAACGGCCTGATCTACCGCGGCATCGACCTGAATCTCGACGGTGACATCAACGACTCCGGCGAGGTGATCCTGTACTACGACGGCAGCACGACCTCCTATACCGCCTTCGAGATCGGCAAGGTCGTCGGCCTCGACGGCGGTCCGGACGGCATGTACGTCGGCGACTACAACGGCGCCAACCGCGTGCACTTCTTCCAGGACCTGACCTCCAACGGGGATGCGAACGAACCGGGCGAGCAGCTCAACAACGCCTGGGACTCGGTGACCTACCTGAGCGCTCCGCCGCTCGCGCTGCCTCCGTTCGTCGCCGACATCGCCGTCGCTCCTACCGGCGCGTTCCCCTTCGGCTTCGCAATCAGCGGCACGGCCTGCTCGCAGTACGGTCCGCTGCCCAGGATCCGCGCCAGCGGCACGCCGAAGATCGGCACGAGCAGTTTCGTCGTGCGCGTCGAGAACGGCCTGCCCTTCATCCCGGCCTTGCTGTACATCGGGACCTCGACGACGATCTGGGCGGGTGTGCCGTTGCCGTTGGACCTGGCCGTGCTGGGTCTGCCCGGATGCACGCTGTACCAGGACCTCGCGTTCTCGTTGCCGGCCCTCCTCAATGCCTCAGGCGTGGCGTCGAAGACGCTGACGATTCCGGCCGATCCCGGCCTGAACGGCGTTCCGATCCCGCTGCAGTGGATCACGATCCAGCCGGTCGGCACGCTGCTTGGTTTCACCGAGCTGGGCGTCGCGACGCTTTACCAATAGGCGTTTCCTGACTGCGCCCGCACGCCGGGCGCGGCCTCCGCGCGCGAGCCGCCGCAGCCCCTGGGTTGCGGCGGCTCGCGCGCCATGCGGGACCGTCTGGTAGGATATCGCACTTGCTCCGGTAGGCCGCCGGCGCAGGCCCACATCATGATTCGTAGCTCGCTGCTCGGATGGTTCGTACTCGGCGCCGCTCCCGCGCTCGGTCAGCAACTCTCGGACGTCCTGCTCGTCGAGACGACGCAGGATCAACTCGTCCGGCTGACCGACTTCGACGGAGACGGTCGCTACCAGTCGCAGGACGAGGTGCGCGTGCTGTATTACGACGGCATGGGCGGCTCGAACTTCTCGAGTCCGCGCAGTGCGCTGGTGCGGCTCGAGGCCGGGACCCCGGCCCTCTACTGGATCGACACGCAGCGCGATCAGCTCTTCCGCGCCGTCGATGAAAGCGGCAACGGCCGCATCGACATCGGCGAGGATTCGCGCTACCGCTACATCTTGGGTCTCGACGGCTCGACCAGCCCGGACGGGTTGGCGAGCACGAGCGACGGCGCGATTTGGTGGTGTTCCGACGGCGGCGTGGCGCGCGGCTTGTTCCGCTGCATCGACCTGAATGGCAACGACGATGCGAACGACGATGGCGAGAGCGAGAAGCTGATCCCCGCCGGCGGAGTGCAATGGGTCGAAACCGATGCGGGAAGCGCGGCATTCGACAGCAGCAATCTGCTGCGTCTGGCCAGCTTCGGCAACATGGTCGTCGCGTACGTACAGGGCGATGACGAGGCCGCCTTCCGCTTCGAGAAGCGGAATACCGACTCCGATCTCGCCGACCCCGGCGAATCGCGCTTGTTCCTGAACGCCACCGGCAAGAACTCGGCTTTCCCGCAGAATGCTGATTGGCAGTCCGGGCTGCTGCGCAGCCTCGTGCTGCCCGGGCCGGGCGGCAAGGGCCAGGCCTACGCTCGCCTGAACTACCTCGCTTCGCGCCAGGAGTCCGGCCAGACCGCTTGGTACTTCGCGACCAACCAGGCCGCGGGCTTCAACGCCCTCAATATCCTCGGCCAGGCGGTCAACGGTCTGGTCTTCCGCGGCGTGGACCTCAACGCCGACGGCGATCTCCAGGAGGCTGGCGAGGTGCGCGCGTACTTCGACGGCAGCCTGACCAGCGGATCGCCTTTCGTGGTCGACCAGATCACCGGGCTCGATGCGGCGAGCGATGGCATCTATCTAGGCGCGATCGACGGCAGCAACGCCGTCGTGCACCGGCTGCGCGATCTGAACGGCGACGGTGACGCGCTCGACGCAGGCGAGCTGGATTTCGCGCTGTTCGATGACTCGCAGCTCGCGGGGCCGAGCCCGTTCTTCATCGGAACTCCGTTCGTGTGGGACATCGCCGTCGCTCCGCAGGGCTGGTTCCAGAATTCGTTCATCGACAGCGGCACGCCGTGCGGCCCCGGCTCGAACAAGCCGAAACTCGGCTTCAGCGGCGATGCGCACGTCGGAGCGCCGACCGGCTTCGATCTGCGCGTGGAGAACGTCGCGCCAGGCCTGCCGGCCGTGCTATTGGTCGGCACGGATACGACGAGCTGGCTCGGCCTGCCGCTGCCGCTGGATCTGGCGCTGTTCGGGTTGCCGGGTTGCACGCTGTACCAGAACGCGATGCTGCGATTCACGTTGCTGACGACCGGCAGCGGCCCCAGCGGTGGGGTCGCGAAGTTGCCCGTCGTCTTGCAGAACGACCCGCAGTTGTACGGCGCCGAAATCCCGCTGCAGTGGGTGATCGTCGATGCCGCCGCCGGCCAGTTCTCGTTCTCGAAGCTCGGCGTGGTTCATCTGCTGGCGCCATGACGGAGCGGCGCGCCCGCTCGCGCCGGTCATTCTTTCCAGCTGCCGATCGTGCGCGTTCGGGACGGGATCGCGAGCGCACGGACTCGTCCTCAAGAAGCGCTGCAACGGCGGACGATTCCCCCGACTAGAGACAAGCGCAAGAGGCCGCCCATCCCCCGGCCGCCGTCCCCACGGCGGTCGCGACCCGGCGGCATACGCCACGCCCGCCCGCGGCTCGCAGATCTGCGGATGTGCCTGGAGTGCTCGAGCACGGTCTCGGCGTCCCCATCATGCGACTGCGAGCTCTTCTCGTCGGCATCCCCGCGGCACTGCTCGTGTTGATGTGCGTCCCGACCGACGCGCCCGCCGTGCGGGCCAGTTCCGTCGTGCGCATGGCGACGACGGATCTCGTCGACGGAGCCGAGCTCGTGCTGGACGCTCGCGTGACCCAGGCTCGCGCTTTGGAGCGGCCGGGCGGCCGCATCCTGACCGAGCTCACGCTCGACGTCGCGCACACGTATCTGGGCGATCCGCTCGCGCAGCGGGTCGTGCGCCTGCCCGGCGGCGTGCTCCCCGACGGGCGCGGCCTGGTGCTGGCCGGCGTTCCAGTTCTCGCCGCCGGCGAGCGCTGCGTGCTCTTCCTCTCGGCGGCCGGCGCGGACGGAATGCGCCTGCCCGTAGGACTCGCCCAGGGCTGTGCGCGCCTGCACACCGATGCGCGCGGCCGCACGTTCGCGACACGCGACACGTCTTCGCTGGCCCTGCTCGACCCGCGTTCCGGAGCGTCGAGCGAAGGCGCTCGTCAGGCGCCGCTGCCTTACGAGCGCATGGTTCGCGAGATCGAGGCGGCCGTGCGAACGCGCGCCGAGCGGCGCGCGGAGCGGTCGGAAGTCGAGCGGCGCTGATGCGAACCGGCCTCGCACGAGTGGCGGTCGTGGCCGCGCTGTGCGGGCTGTCCGCGCTGGCGTGGTCGCACGTGCGGTTGCACAATCCGTCGAACAAGCAGCCGCTGTACTGGTCGAATCCAGCTTCGATCTCCGTCGTGATCCAGTCCGCGGGCTCGGACGATCTCGACGGATCCGAGGAGTTCGCCGCGCTGCGCGGCGCATTCCGCGCCTGGAACGAACTCGACGGCACTACCGCACGGCTGATCGAAAACAGCTCGAGCGCGCAGCAGGCGCGCACGGATTGGTGGGCGGACGACTTGCACCTGCTGCTGTTCGACGAGACGAACGCGACCGGCTACTTCCCGCCCGGATCGGGGATCGTTGCGCTGACGCCGATCTGGTTCACCGGACAGGGACGCATCACCGATGCCGACGTGCTGTTCAATGGAGCGGGCTACCAGTTCACGACCACCGCCGAACCCGGCCGCTTCGACGTCGCCGACATCGCCACGCACGAGCTGGGGCACCTGCTGGGGCTGGACCACTCCGGCTCGGCGGGATCGACGATGTATCCGTACGTCGATCCCAGCGTGGTGCTGCACCGATCGCCGGCCTGCGACGATGCCGTCGGCCTGCGCGATGCCTATCCCGAATCGGGTGCGAGCGGGGCGCTGCGCGGTCGCGTCATGCGCGCGAGCAATGGCGCCGCAGTGGCCGGCGCATTGGTCGTGGCGCTCGATCCCGAGGGTCGGCAGGCCGGCAGCGCGCTGTGCGGGACGAACGGCCTGTTCGAGATCGACGGTCTCGTGCCCGACGCGTACCGGCTTTACGCGCGACCACTCGATGCGCCGGTAGCCGCCCACAACTTGACCGCGGGTTGGTCGATCCAGACCAACTTCGCTGCGAGCGTACTCGGCCTCCCGTTCGCGGTGCAGGCCGGAAACAGCACCGACGTAGGCAACATCGAAGTGCCAGCCGAGCAGGAGATCCTGCTCGGCACCTCCTCCGATCCATTCCCGCTGCGCGCGCCGAGCGGTGCCTCGACCTCCTTTCTCCTGCACGGCTCGCAGTTGCTGCCCGATTGCACGCTCGCTTGCAGCGACGGCGCGATCTCGGTCAGCGTACTGGCCTGGTGGAACGGCATGGTGCAGTTCTGGCTGCACGTGCCGCCGGGCCACGCCCCCGGCAACGCGGACCTGGTCGTCACGGCCTCCAGCGGCGTCGCGGCACGACTCCCGGGCGCCGTCGAGATCGTGCCGCCGGCGCCCGTCGTGAGTTCGGTGCTCCCGGCGGCGATCGACCAAGCCGGCGGCGCCGTGCTGCTCGTGGAGGGGAGCGGCTTTCGGCCGGGCGCGCACGTGGCGCTCGGGGACCGGATCTACGCGGAGGGCGAAGGACTCGAGTGGCTCGACGAGTACACGCTGCGCGTGACGACCGCACTGACGCACCTGGGTTTGCACGATCTCGTCGTCGTCGATGCCGCGGGCGTTGAGGGGCGGCTCGTCGATGCCGTGCAGGTCGCTGTGCTCCCTTCGATCGAGTCGATCTTTCCCATTGCCGGCAGCGCCGCGGGCGGCACCGAGATCCTGCTGCAAGGCGACAACTACGAGCTCGGCTTGCAGGTTCGCATCGACGGGCAACCCGCGGATGTGATCGAGCTGCTCGGCGAGGAGAGCGTCCGGGTTCGGACCGCACCCGGGAAACCGGGCGGGCCTTACCTGCTCGAGCTCGAGCTGCCCGGCGGAGCGGTTGCGACGGGGCTCTTTTCGTACTCGACCGAAGCGGACCCTGTGCTCGCCGCCATCGAGCCCGCGCTCGGCGCCGCCGGCACCTTCGTCACGGTTCACGGCGCGCACTTCACGCCGGACATGACGATCGTGTTCGGAGCGGACGAGGCGACCGGGCTGGGGGGAGTCGAGGCCGAGGGCGTCAGCTTCGTCGATGAACACACTCTGGTCGCGTACCTGCCGGCGTTGTCGTCAGGCGCGAAGAGCGTGATGGTGTCGGATCCGGAGGGGCAGGCGGTGATGTGGAGCGCCGGCTTCGTGGTCACGGCACAGGATGGCGGCGGTGGCGGCGGCTGTGCGGCTCTGATTCCGCCTGCGCGACGCGGGCCGGGCGGATTGCGCGAAGTGCTCGCCGGGGCCTGGTGGGTGCTGGCGCTCGCGGCGGTCGGTGCGCTGAAAAGGGGTTCGAGAAGGACGCTTGGCGCTGGCGCGTGAGCGCAAAAAAGAGACGCTCGGCGCGGGCGGGTGAGCGCGAGCGCCCTGGCGGCCCGCAGGGCTGTGTGAGGCTCGGCGCTCGCGCTGAAAAAGACGCTCGGCGCGGGCGGGTGAGCGCGAGCGCCCTGGCGGCCCGCAGGGCTGTGTGAGGCTCGGCGCTCGCGCTGAAAAAGACGCTCGGCGCGGGCGGGTGAGCGCGAGCGCCCTGGCGGCCCGCAGGGCTGTGTGAGGCTCGGCGCTCGCGCTGAAAAAGACGCTCGGCGCGGGCGGGTGAGCGCGAGCGCCCTGGCGGCCCGCAGGGCTGTGTGAGGCTCGGCGCTCGCGCTGAAAAAGACGCTCGGCGCGGGCGGGTGAGCGCGAGCGCCGAGCGATGGTGAGTCAGGAAAGCACTGAACGTGCATCCCCGTCAGGAGCACGGGTCTAGCAGTGCGATCCTCGAGAACTGTCACCGGTAGTCATTGAAGGACCACCTCCTTTCAGAAACGGCCTTCCCGAAACGCCGATCCTGATCGGACCGGCGCACGGGCTCCGATGCTTCCGGCGTCCCGGAAGTCCATCGCTCGACAGGTGACGCACCCGCCGGGCGTCGACGGCTCACGCAGGGCTCGGGCACCGAGGTGCTGTTGCAGTGCGCGCCGCACGATAGGGTCGATCATGAAACAAGGTGGGGGCCCCTGCAAGATGCAAGGATTTCCCAGTCCCGCGCGGCGGTAGAGTACGCCGGCCATGAAGACGATCGTGTTCGACATCGAGGTGGCCGGCTTCGAGTGGGAAGAGGTCGACGAGATCACCCGCGGCTACCTGCTGACGCGGGCGCGCGACGAGGCCGATCGCGCGGCCGTGCCCGACCGCACGGCGCTCTACCCGGGCCTGGGGCGCATCATCGCGATCGGCATGTGGCTGTACGAGGACGACCGCGGGCTGCTGTTGCTGGAGGGGGAGAGCGAGCCCGAGAAGGATTGGGAGAAGGTCCCGCACTCGAAGGTCATGCGCGGCAGCGAGCCCGAGCTGCTCGAGCGCTTCTGGAAGATCGCCGGCAAGGGCGGCCTGCGCATGGTCACGTTCAACGGCCGAGGGTACGACGGCCCGATGCTGATGATCCGGTCCGCGCAGCATGGGCTCACGCCGAGCTTGAACCTGTGCGGCTACCGCTACGACATGAACACGCACGTCGACCTGATGGAGGTCTTCAACTTCCAGGGGACCGTGCGCGAGAACTACAAGCTCGACTACTGGTGTCGGCGCTTCGACATCGAGAGTCCCAAGGGGGGACTCGACGGCAGCCAGGTCTCGCGCGCCTACCGCGAGGGGCGCATCGACGAGATCGGCGAGTACTGCCTGCGCGACGTGCGCGCGACGGCGCTGCTGTACGGCCGCGTGAAAGACACGCTGCTGCCGCTGTTCGGACGGCGTTAGAAGAGCACCTGCGTCGACTGCAAGTTGCTCGTCGCCAGCGGCAGGACCGGATTGGCCGCCGAGAACACGCCGAGCTGCACGTAGAACGACGTGCCGGGGGGCACGCCGATGACCAGCGAGGAGAAGGTGGTCCAGCCCTTGGCCGGGATGATCTTCGTCGAGAGCACCGTCACGCCGCTGATGCCGCCGCCGATGTCCAGCGAGACGATGCCTGGCACGACCGTGGGCGCGAGCAGCGTCGACACGCACAGGTACGCGACGTCGCCGACGCCCGCCCCGAATGTGGCGTTCAGCGTCAGGCCGTTGAACATCAACGGCGGATCGATCAGCAGCACGGGGGCGGTGGGCGCGTTGATCCCGATCGTCGTCGTGGCAGGACCTTCCTGATTCGTCACGACGACGCTCGCCGGGCCGAGCGCCGAGAGCAGCGGCACCTCGATCGTCAGGCCCGTGTCACCTTGCTTCGTATAGCTTGCGGCGAGGCCACCGACGGTGACGCTCGAAGTGGTCGCCAGTCCCGTTCCCGCGATCTGGAACGTGCTCTCGGGGAACGCGAGCACAGGCACACTCGACGGGGTGACACTCGATAGTTGCGGCCCCCCGGTCAGCGCCCCACCCTCCTTGTCGAACGGGTAGGCATTGGAGAGCGAAGAGTTCCCGGTCGTGTTCTTCTTGACCAGGAGGTCGCCGTCGCCGGCGGTCGCCGGGACCGTCACGGTGATCTTCGTGCCGCCGTTCGTCGAGGCGGCGCCCGTGACCTTGACTGGATCGCCGGTCGTGTTGCCGCCGGCGCGCGTGAACCACACCTCGTTGTTCGTCGTCGTGAAGTTCGAGCCGTTGATCACGAGCGTGGTGCCGGTCACCTGCGTCGACAGGATGCGCGGCTTGGTCGAGCTCTTGACGCCGTAGACGGCCTGGACGCCGGCGATGTCGTCGGCTTCGATCGAGCGCTGCAACGAACCGGTGCCGCTGATCGACGGGAACATCGTCGGACCGGTCGTCTCGGTCGAGTGCCCCAGGCCGAGCGCGTGGCCGTACTCGTGGCAGGCGACACCCTGCAGGTCCGTGCCGTTGAGGCCCACGCCGGGACCGTCGCTCCAGGTCCAGACCGAGTAGTAGCGGATCCGCCAGCCGTCGCTGATCGGCGTCTCGCAGTAGGCAAGCACCCCGCTGTCGGATCCGGAGATCTCCGAATGGACGTTGTCGCTGTTGCCTCCGACGCCCGAGGCATTGCCTTGCCAGCTCGGATCGAAATTCGCGCCGCCCGAACCGATCCCACCGGGCTGCGTCGGGTCGCCGTAGCCGCCGCCGTGCAGCTCGCTCTGCCACTCGACGACCGCCTTCCAGATCGCGAGCTCGGCGCCTAGATAGCCGGGGAAGCTCGGACTCGGCGTCGTGTTGTCGTTGGTGACGGCGTCGCTGAAGTTGTCGAACACCCGCACGTCGCGCTGGGTCGTGCCGAGCGAGCCGCCGATCAGCGAATAGGCCGATGCACTCGGCGGCAGCAACGCGGAGCAGGCCAGGGAGAAAGCGCCGAGCACGAAAAGGGGGCGTAGCGTGGGCATCGGGTGGGGGGGCGGGACGGGAACGGGGCGCCGGAACGCTTCGATTCTACAGCTTCCAGGCCAGCCAGTTCGCACTGCTGCGATCCGGAGCGCGTTCGGCCAGCCGCGCCGTGCGCAGCGGCGCGAGCGCGGGCTCCAGCTCGGCCTCGCCCCGGCGCGGCAACACGTAGTAGCGCTCGGCCGCCGCGAGGCCGACGCGCGCGAGCTGAGGACGCACCAGCGGTTCCAGCTCGCTGGTCCACGGCACCTGCGTGCGCCATGCGTAGTAGCCGACCGCCGGCGTGAAGCCGAGCTCGGGTGGGTAGTGCAGCACCGAACCCGCGGGCAGCAGCTCGCCGAGCTCGCGGCCGATCGCATCGGGCAGCGGACGGTCGGTGCCGCGCCACTCGTGCCGCAACCACTCGAGCTGCGCGAGTGCCGGCAACACGACCACGCCGCACAACGCGACGTAGGGTGCGTGCGGCAGCCGGCCGCGCTCGAACGGTCGGCCCAGTGCGCGTATCAAGGCGGCCGCGCAGGCCGTCAGCCCGAGCACGGGGTTGAGCAGGAACGTCCACTGCTCCTCCGCGCTGTGCCGATAGAACGCGAAATTCGCCAACAGCCCGCCGGCCAGCAGCACCGGACCGAGCGCGATGCGCGCCTGCGCGATCGGGTGCTGCGCGTCACGCCGGCCGAAGATCAGCTCGCCGCACAGGCCGAGCGCCGCGCACAGCGCGAGCGGCCACGAGTACAGTCGCGCTCCGCTCGACAGCTGGTGCAGCAGCCAATCCCACGGCGCGATCGAGCCGTCGAGCAGCGGTCCCCACAAGAGCAGCGCGCGCGCCTGCAGCGGTGCGGCCGAGCGTCCGATCGATTCCAGTGCATGGCTCGCCAGCGCACCGTGCGCGAGCAGCGGCAACAGGCAAGCCCCGCCGGCGACCGCGAGCTCGGCCAGTGCCGCGCGGCCGCCGCGCCGGCGCCAGGCCTGCAACGCGAACGGCGGCGCGAAGAACAGCGGCGCGTACGTGAAGGCTCCTCCCAGCGCGAAGGCCGCGCCGATGCCGAAGAGGTCGCGCCGAGCGCCGCGGCGCAACCAGCGCACGTGGAACAGCGCGGCCAGCGCGACCGCCAGACCGGTCGGCGTCTCGTAGTTGACCAGCGTGCCGTACAGCGCCGACAACGGACAGGCTGCCAGCAGCGCCAGCGCACAACAGCTCTCCAGCAATCCGACCGCCTCGCGCAGCGCGAGCCACAGCACGAGCAACGTCGCCATGTGCAGTGCCAGGAACGGCAGCCGCACGCCCCACTCGCGGCCGCGGCTCGGCGGCGTGCTCGCGTCACCGCCGGCCGCGCGGAAGCCGAGCCAGGCCAGCCAGGCCACCGTCGGCGGGTGGTTCTCGTACGTGTACCAGGTGCTCGGAGTGAGCGGGTCGAGCTCGACGTTCAGCACCGGGTAGCCGTCGAACAGCGCGAGCCCGCCGCGTTCGTAGTTGACCGCGGCCTGCGCGAAGAACGCGCCCTGGAACCCCTCGAAGGAGCGGTCCCACGGGCCGCCGAGGTCGCGCGCGCGCGGCACCAGCGCCGCGAGCAGCAACAGCAGCGCCGCGGCCCAGGGAATCCAGCGCGGCGTGCTCGCGGGGGCGGACATCGTGATCCATGGGATAGACTGCGCGCGCTCACGTCAACGATCGCGCATGCAGACCGCTCCCGTCGCCCTGCTCCGTTTCGCGTTCGCGCTCCCGGTCCTGTTGCTGTGCGCGTTCGCGGCCGGCGCAGGCTGCGGCCACCCCGAACCGGCCCAGGGCATCGCGCACCTCGATCCGCGCCTGGCCGACGGGCGGAGCAGCGCGGAGGTGCTCGCGCAGGCTCGGCGCGAGCTCGAGCGCTGGGAGGCCGGCGCCACCGGCATCGACGGCTGGACGAGCACAGCTCCCGGCGCGCTGGAGCGCATGGTCGGGCTCGCGCCGCTCTCGTGCAACGCGCTCGAGCTGCGCCTGCGCGCGAGCGCGGCCGGCACCGTCACGCTGCACTGGCGCCGCAAGGACGGGGGCGAATCGGCCGCGAGCCAGGCGGCCTGGCCCGCCGCCCATTCGCTGCGGCGGGAATTCGCGGAATCCTCGCAGGTGCAGACGATCGTGTTCGATCTCGCGCTACATCCGCGCTGGAACGGCGCGATCGACGCGCTACGGCTCGAATTCGGACCCGAGAGCGCGCCGCAGCCCGCGCTCGAGGCGATCGCGCTCGTCGAGCGCGGCTGGCCGGCCGCGCCGTTGCGCGGCGCGGACCTCGTGCCGCTGGAGCTCGATGCGCGGCGCGCGTGGCCGGCCGCCTTCGGGCAGGAGCTCGTCGCGCGCTGCACGGTGCCGCCGCGCGGCCGGCTGTGTCTCGACACGGCGACGCTGCCGGCCCTGCGCGGCGTCGTCGAGCGCGTGCACTTCGAGGTGGAACTGAACAGCGGCGACGGCCAGTGGACGCGCATCGGCCTGCGCAAGATCTTCCCGCGCGAAAAGCCCGGCGAGGCGCTGTGGCGCCCGTGGACGATCGACCTGGCACCCTGGAGCGGCACTGCGGTCGAGCTGCGCCTGCGCGCGCGCGACGCCTCGCCGCAGGCAGGCGCATCCGATCCCGCCGCAAACGCCGCGGGCACCGCGGGCGCGCGCGTGCTGTGGGGGGCACCGATCGTGCTCGGCGAACCCGACGCGGAGCTCTTGCCGAACCTGGTGCTGGTCACGCTCGGCTCGACGCGCGCCGATCACCTCGGTGAGCGCACGCCGTACCTGCTGGAGCTCGGGCGCGGCGGGATCGAGTGCGCCCGAGCCTACGCGAGCTCCGACGAGACCCAGGCCGCGCACCGCGCGATCCTCGGCGGACCCAACACCGCGAATCCGTCGGTGCCTGCGCTGGCCGAGCATTTGCGCGCGCGGGGCTACTTCACGGTCGCGGCAATCAGCGAGTCGGAGCTCGCCTCCAGCGGCTGCGAGGCAGGTTTCGACGTGGTGGTGGAGCCGACGGCGCTGGCGCCGACCGACGGTTCATCGACCGTGTTCCGCACGCGCCAGCTGTTCGACCTGTGGAACCAGGAGCAGGGCGCGCGGCCGTTCTTCCTGTGGCTGCAGATCGCCGACCCGCGCGAGCCGCACGCGCCGCCGGCAGAGTACGCGCGCGGGTGGAGCGAGCGGTGGAAGGCTCCGCGGCCGGAAATGGGCGAAGCGGAGCAGATGCGCTGGGCGTACGCCGTGGAGGTGTCGCACGCGGATGCGCTGGTGGAGAATCTGGCGAGTCACCTGGCGGAGCTGAGGTGGCTCGGGCGGACGGGGTGGGTGATCACGGCCGATCACGGCACCTGGTTGCGCGAGGGTGAAGGGATGGAGGAGCTGGCGCGCGTGCCGCTGATCATGAATCTGCCTGGCGGACCCAAGGGGGAGCGGATCGAGAACGCGGTCAGCGGGGAGGACATCGCGCCGACCCTTTGCGCGTGGTTGGGAATCGATGAGGAGAGCGGGAAGGGGATCGATTTGTTGCAGCTGCTCGAGGGCGGGAAGGTCGCTCCGCGCGAATTGTGGTTCGAGACGAGTGATGGGAAGCGGGTCGAGGTGGGGAAGTAGCGAGTGGGGGAGTCGCGCGCTGCGCGCGCGACTTACGTGCGCGAAGACGCGCCCGTGACTTCGCATTCGCGCGGGTCGCGCAGACGCGACCCGCGCGAATGCGAAGTGAACAATTTGGACTCGATGAAGGGCCCGGAGCAGGCAACGTCTACGTCCGCGCGCCCTTCGAGTCCCCCCGCCATCGAGTCCAAGTACTAAACTCCGCGGACGCGAGGGCGCGTCTGCGCGCCCGAGCGCACGCGGAGTCGGGCGCGCGTCCGCGCGCGCCCAAGTC
>VGZE01000020.1 GCA_016872755.1 Planctomycetota bacterium | reverse complement strand
GTTCGAGGAACGCGGCGGCGCGAAGAATCCGGTCGCGGTCGGCGACATCGTCGACGTGACGCTCGAAGGAAACCCGCCGGGCATCGAGAGCGTTCACGAGCGGCGCAATTTCCTGTCGCGGATCGCATCGAGTCACGACCCGCGCGCGCAGATCCTGTGCGCGAACCTGGACCAACTCCTGAACATTGCCTCGGTCGCCAAGCCGGTTTTCTCCAGCCACCGCAGCGACCGGATCCTCGCGGCCTGCCAGTGGCACCGCATCCCGGCGGTGCTCGTGCTCAACAAGGTCGATCTGTGCGAGCGCGAGGACATCGGCCGCATCCGCGCGACGTACGAGGGCGCCGGCGTGCGCGTGCTGGAGACGAGCGCGGTCGACGGCACCGGCCTCGAGGAGCTGCGCGAGCTGCTCGCCGGCAAGGTCAGCGTGCTCTACGGCGGTTCAGGCGTCGGCAAGTCGACGCTGCTCAATCGCCTCGATCCAGCGCTGAAGCTGAAGGAAGGCCGCATCAGCAAGTTTTGGGACCAGGGACGACACACGACGAGCTTTTCGCAACTGCACAGGCTCGCGGACGGGAGCGCGGTGATCGACACGCCCGGCATCCGTGTGTTTCGCCTGCACGCGATCACGCCGGTCGAGCTGCGCATGCTGTGGCCCGAGATCGCCCGCGCCAGCGCGCGCTGCCACTTGCCCGACTGCACGCACGATCACGAACCCGGTTGCGCGGTGTTCGAGGACGTCGATGAGGGCCGCCTCCCGGCGACGCGCTACGCGAGCTATCTCGAGATGCTCGACGAGCTGCGCGGCCGCCGCGACGACATTGCGGAGGAGCACGGGGCGGACGCGGAGTGAGCCGCGGCCGCCCCGCGGTCGCTTACGTGATCTGCATCACGTCCTGGAGGATCTCGTTCTGCGCGGTGATCACGCGCGCATTGGCCTGGAAGCCGCGCTGCGCCTGGATCATGCGGACGAACTCCTCGGCCGTGTCGACGTTCGATTCCTCGAGCGCGCCGCCGATCACCTCGCCGGCCTTGCCGAACTTGCCCGCGGACAGCACGAGCTGACCGCTGTTGGGCGACTCGACCCAGTAGTTGTCGCCGACGCTCTGCAAGCCGGCCTCGTTCGCGAAGGTCGCCACTCCGAACTGGCCGAGCGCGACGGTCTGCCCGTTGGTGAAGAACCCGTTGATCGTGCCCTGGACGGAGACGGACAGGTTGGCCAGTTCGCCGACGCCGTAGCCGTCCTGCTTATCGGCGACCAGGCTGGCGCTCGAACCGAACTGCGTGATGCCGTCGAAGTCGCCGGGCGTGCCGAGCGCGAGCGTGATCGATTGCGCCGGCTGTCCGGTGAATTGCACGTCGAGCGTGGCGATCGCGGGCGTCGAGAGCGAGCCGTTGGCATTGAAGCTCAGGCCGTTGACCGTCCCGTTGAGCACCGTTCCGGCCGTGGCCGGCATCGTGGCGGTGCCGTTCCAGGTGCCGTCGTCCTGGCGCTGCCATTCGAGCGTGACCAGGTGCGAGGTCCCGGCCGCGTCGAAGACCTCCACGGTGGAGCTCACCTTGTCGGGGCCCGTTCCGTTGGTCTCGACCACCATCGCCGCCGCCGACCAGTCGAATTTCTTGACCTGACCCGGCGGGTCGTTGATGGCCAGCGAGAGGTTCGCGTCGCCGGTCGAATTGGCGGTGAGCTCGAGCTTCTGCGCGGCCGCGTCGAAGCTCGCCGTCGCTCCCGCGAACTGCGAGTTGAGGAACGCGACGAAGTCGGCGATGGTCGTGCCGTCCGTGCCGTAGGTGAAGGTCCCCGAGACGGGCGAACCGTCCGCGTCCGTGCCCGCCGCGTGGATCACGTCGCCGGGTACGTAGGTGCCCAGGCTCAGCGTCAGGTCGTTCAAGTCGGTCGCGGCCGTCGCGGCGCTCTCCGTGCCGGTGACGAGGTTCGTGCCGAAGCCGGCCATCGCGGCCAGGCTGTTGGTGGACGGCGGATCGACCTTGATCGACGATTTCGAGCCGTTCTTCTCGGCCGTCATCACGATGTTGCCGCTCCCATCGACGCTCGCGCTGATGTGGTCGAGCGCATCGATCGCGCTGGCGACCTCGGTCGCGGTCAGGGTCGGGCCGCTGGCGGTGACCGATACCTTCTGCGGCGCGCCGCCGTTGACCTTGATGTCCATCGTGTAGGTCTGGCCGGTGGTCGCCGCGAACGGCGCCGCATTCGAACTCGTCATCGTCGCCGGCGTGCCCGCGACGAATTCGGAGGTCGCGGCGAGCGTTTCGGCCAGCGGGCCCTTCACCTCGGCGGGCAGGTTGCCCTTGAAGTCGATCGAGGTGGTCGCCTTGGGCGGAATCACCGTATCCGTGTTGACGGTGAAGGCGGATCCGTTGGGGTCGAGCACTTTGTAGCCGGTGGTCTGGTCGACCATGTTCTTTTCGGCGTCGAGACCGAACGATCCGACGCGCGAGTAGAAGGTGCGCAGGCCGTCGGACAGCGCGAAGAAACCGAAGCCGCGCAGCGCGAGGTCGAAGGTGCGGCCCGTGCTGTTCAACGTGCCCTGCCGGAAGTCGTGATCGACCAGCGCGAGCTTGACGCCCTGCCCGACCTGCATCGGATCGGTGCCGCCGATGGCGCCGGCGGCGGGCGTGGCCGGCTTGATCAAGCGGCTGAACTGATCGCTGAAGAGGGCGCGCGAGGCCTTGAATCCGGGCGTGTTCGCATTGGCCAGGTTGTTACCGATGATGTCGAGCCAGCTCTGGTTGGCACGCATGCCTCCGAGCGCGGTGATGAAGGACGATGCCATGGCTCAGCCGGCGCCTCCCGCGTCATTGCCGTTCTGCCCCGAATTGCCGGCGTCCGTCGAGGAATCCCCCGCGTCGTCGCCCGTGTCGGTCGGCGCACCCTGTTGCGGCTCCTTGATCTCCAGGATCGACGCGAGCGGGATCTTGTTGCTGCCCACCTTCAACAGCGCCTGGCCGTCCTGCATCAGCATCGACTCGACGTGACCCGTCTTGGTGGCCCCGGTGGCGGGGTCCTCGTACACCACGTCCTTGCCGATCAGCGCGCTGCCGTTCGACATCGCGAGCAAGAGCGAGCTGTCCTGCTGCAAGAGCGCGAGCCCGAGCACGTTGTCGTTCAGGTTCTGCATCTGCTCGAGCGACGAGAAGTTCGCGAGCTGCCCGATGAACTCCTGGTTCGACTGCGGTGACAGCGGGTCCTGCGACTTCATCTGCGTGACGAGGAGCTTCATGAACGCGTCCTTGTCGAGCTGCTGCTTGGGCGCGACCTGGTCGTACTGCGACGGGAGCGCGGCGGAGATGTCGTTGATGGGCATGGAAGGAAATCCGTTCGGAGGAGTCAGTTGGAATTTCGTGCGGTTGCGGGTGCGGGCCCTCGGGCTCAGGCCCAGGTATCGAGCGCGCGCGTCCCGCGCTCGGCGCCGGCGACCGGCGGGCGCTCGGCCAGGCGCGATTCGAAATCAATGCCGCGCGCGGGCGCCGCGGGTCGCGCATCGGCGGCCGGACGATCGCCGCGCTCGCCGGTGCCGAGCTCGAGCGTGAAGCTCTCGGTCTGGATCCCGGCGCCCGCCAGCGCGGCTTGCAGCTCGGGCAGGTGCTTCCTCAGCAGGTCGAGCGTCTCGGGTCGTTCGGCGCGCACTTGCGCCGAGACTCGGCCCTCGTGCATCGCGACGCGGATCGACAGCCTGCCGAGCTCGCGCGGTTCGAGCTGCAGCGTCGCGCTGCGCAGCGCGGGGTGCAGCAGATTGCGGAACTGGCGCAGCACGTCCTCGGCACGGCGCTGCTCGGCCTGCTCGGCGCCACGCCCGGGTGCCGGGGCGGCCGCCGCGCGCGCCAGGGCTCGAACCTGTTCGTTCCGCGCGGGCTGCAGGGGCGAGCCCTCCTCGTGACTGCGCTCGACGGATTCGCGACGCGTCACGGGCCGCGAGTCGGCGGGCAGGGCGCGCGCGACGCCGGCGTCCGGCAGCCGCGTCCGTCGTTCGTCGGCGCGCACCGGAGGTAGCTCCCGCTGCGGCTCGCCGCTACCGCGGCGTGGGTCGATCGCCTCGACTGGTTCCCCGCCGATGCGGGCCGCGGACGGGTCGCCCGGCTCCGTGAGACGCGATGCGTCGCTGCGCGGCGCCCGCGTGTCGGCGGCGGGTTCAGGCGAGCGCCGGTCGGCCGCGAAATCGCTGCGCTCGACCCGTCGCTCCGCGTCCGGCTCGCGGCGCTCGGATCGGGAACGCGTTTCCGAGCGCTCGGCCCGCGTTTCCTCGTCGCGCCGTTCCTCCCTGCGGGTGCGCGGAAGCGGCCGGTGGTTCCGGGACTCGCCGCGCAGCGTTTCCTGCGTGCGCTGGAGCTCGGAGTGAAAGGAATCCCCTGCCGCCACTCGTTGCGGCAAGGGATTGTTGACGCGGTGGAACGACAACCCCGTGCCGGGAAGACGCTCCCCGGACCCTGCTTGGTTGGGACTTCGCTGGGTCTCCATGATGGAAGTCCCCTCAGCATTCCCGTTGCCAAGTAGCGGTTTGTCCAACCCCTGGGGGCAAGGTGGAGCTTGAATTCGGCCCAGCGCGGGCCCAGACCGCTGGCTTGCAAGCTCTTCACTCTCCAGAGCTTGCGATCCCCTTTCGTGCCCGCCCCCGGCGGCTTTCCCGGACAGCTTGAATCCCTGCCCCCTTTGCGAACGTCCCTGCACGTGCCCGCTCGGGCATGCGCATTTGACAAAGTCTAGGTTTGACAAGATCTAACAACTGCGTGGCCCGAGCCTCCCAGAGGCTTGCCCATTGCCTGCGAAAGCGCGGCGCAACGGCACCTGCCAAGCGGGTCGTGCGTTATAGTCTGGAGATCGATCGCTCCCGATAAAGGAGTCTCGATAGCTGGCCAACTTGTTTCCACGGGCCGTCGGACACCGGCCCGAACGCTCTCTCCCACCCGGGGTCTCCTGACCCACCCTCCCAAGAACCCATGCATACGAACTCTTTGATCGCCACTGCGGCCCTCGCCCTGATGGCGGCGGCCCCCGTCGCCGCTCAGCGGCAGAACAGCCCCGTGGCCGTGGATCCGACCAATCCCAGCCGCGTGTGGGTCTGCAACCGCGACAACAACTCGGTCTCCGTGCTCAACGCGAGCACCGGCGCCGTGATCTCGCAGATCACCGTCGGTGTCTGGCCGCGCTCGATCGCCTTCAATTCCACCGGCACGAAGGCCTACGTCGCCAACCAGCGCGGCAACGTTCCGTTGAACGTGCACTTTGCGACCCCCTTCTCCGGCACGGTGATCCGCGGCTCGGTCAGCGTGATCGACACGACCTCGCTGACCGTCTCGTCGACGCTCACCAACGCCGGCACCGAGCCCTACGGCGTGGCCGTCGCTCCCAACGGGAAGTACTACGCGGTCACCGGCTTCCGCAGCGGTACGGTCAAGCTCTACGACACGGCCAACGACGCGCTGCTGTTCACGCACCAGTACGACATCAACCTCGGCTTCATCGGCGCCGGCAAGACGATCGCCGACGTCGACACGAACAAGGACTTCATCGCTGACCTGTCCGAGCCGCGCGATCTGGCGATCACCGCCAACTCGGGCCGCCTGTTCGTCTCGCACAACCTGTCGCCGTACATCTCGGTGCTCGACGTGGCGCTCAACGGCAGCGGAGTGCCGACCGCGCTGACGTTCAACAAGAAGATCACGACGAACACCTACACCGTCGACACGTTCTTCAACCCGGTGCCGGTGCAGACCCTCGCCAGCCAGGGCCTGCCGCGCTTCATGGCGGGCATCGCGCTGTCCCCCGACGGCACGCGCCTCGCGATTCCCTACCTGCTCCACAACATCAACCACGACGTCAACCACAACTTCGGTCCGGGCTTCGCGGGCGACTTCGCCAACCGCGTGTACCCGGCCGTCTCGCTGCTCGACGCGTCGAACCTCAGCTTCGCGCAGGGCGGAGACAACTCGGCGACGTTCCACCACCAGCTCTCCGACCCGTTGAACCCGGCGCAGTACGTGCCGTTCGGCGACAAGGGCGCCGCGACGACGTTGGGCTACGCCGCCTTCAGCGGCAACGGCTCACCGATCCCCGGCACGACGGCCTCGTTCACGATGACGGGCGGCAAGAGCGGTGACATCGGCTACCTGTGGTACGGAGCGGAGACGAACATCCCGCTGCCGGGCATGGGCACGCTGCTCGTGAACCCGACCGTGCTGCTGTTCTTCGGCGCCGCCGACGGCACCGGCAAGTTCTCGAAGTTGGTCGGGATCCCGAACGACCCGACGCTCAACGGACAGGTCCTGCCGATGCAGGCGGCCGTCGTCGAGCTGCCCGCCGCGGCTCCCAAGCTCACCAACGGACTGCGGGTCGCGTTCGGCACGACCGGCTACGGTGCGAACAAGCTCGGCATGCGCGCCGGGCACCCGCAGCAGATCGTCTACAGCCCGGACGGCACGCGCGCGCTGCTGCTCAACCGCGGCTCCGAGGACGTCTTCCTGTACGACGTGTCGGGCAGCAACTGGACGCTGCGCACGGTCTACCCGCCCCGCCTCAACTTCGCCCCGCGCGCGGCGCTCGATCCGACCACGCCGATGGGTGACCTGCCGCTGGGCATGGCCCTCGCCGCGGACGGTTCGACCAACAACAACGATGCGCTCGTCTACGTGATCAACGAAGGCAACCGCACGCTGAGCCGCCTGCGCGTCGACTGGACGACCGGCGTGATCACCAAGGAAGGCGCGCAAGCCAACACGGTCACGACGACCGACATCAAGACTCTGTCCGAGCGAATCGGCCAGGAGCTGTTCGAGGACTCCTCGCGCGCTCAAACGGCCGGCAACTTCAACAACTCGTGCGCTTCCTGCCACTTCGAGGGCGGCGCGGACGGCAACGTCTGGCAACGCCCGGCGGGTCCCCGCAGCACGATGCCGGTCTTCGGCGGCACGCTCGGCACGGGCCTGATCCTGTGGAAGGGCGTGCGCCTGAACATGGGCGAGACCGGCCCGATGTTCGGCGGTGAGAACGGCGGCAACGGCATCCTGACGAATGCCGAGCAGCAAGGCCTGGTGGACTACCACGAGGTGATCCCGGTTCCGCTGAACCCGAACATGGATCCCATTACGGGCGGCCTGACCGCGCAAGCGGCCCTGGGCAGCGACCTCTTCTTCGGGACGAACGACACGGGCCTCAATCCGACCGGCCGCAACGCCGGCTGCTTCTCGTGCCACCCGAAGTTCGATTCGCTGACCTCGACGGTCCGCGGGTTCACGGTCGATTTCATCGACCCGCAGCTGCTGGCGCAGGGCGAGAACCTCGAAGCCTACGATCCCTACTGCAACCCGCTGAAGGAGAACGTCGTCGGCGTCAACATCCGCAACGTCAACTCCGGCGCGAACGTGGACGAGGACAACGACGGCTTCCCGGACCTCGACCGCAACTTCGACGGTTGGAACGATCTCGAGTCGTACGCGATCATGAACGATGACGACGACGACAACTTCACCCGCGACGACCCGAACAGCTACCTGTGCCCCGACGATCCGTTCGGACCGCCGCTGCCGCTGAAGCTGTTCACGCGTGGGCCGGGCAAGTTCTCGATCCCGACGAAGCTAGGCGTCTTCACGACGGGCCCGTACTTCCACGATCACATCGGCATCTCGCTGCGGGCGCTGCTCGATCCGCTGTCGCAGACGACCGATCCGAAGTACGGCAACCCGACGTACCCGAAGATCCAGAAGTTCTTCAACGAGTTCCACGACGTGCGCGGCAACGAGCTGATTCCCCAGACCTCGAAGGTGCAGGTCAACCTGCAGAGCAGCAACAAGGACGCGGACATCGACGCGATCCTGGCCTACATCCAGTCGCTGTAACTCCTGGCCGATGGCACGCGCGGCAGCGCGTGCGACCCTGTGAACCAGGGTGAACGAGCGGGGTCCCGTGGCGCGAGCCGCGGGGCCCCGCTCGCTTCGTGAGCTCGATCTTGGGCTCGCTTCGCGGCTCGTCCGTCGGCAAACGCGCGGGACCCCGCCCGCTTCGCGGCTCGCCCGCGGGCACGCGCGCGGGACCCGCCAGCCTGCCTGCGCTCGACCCTACGCGCGCCTGCGCCGTTCGACTCGCCCGTCGTCGTGGCCGATGAAGAGCTCGTGCGCCAGGCCGCAGAACAGTCCGGTCTCGACGATCCCGGGGATCGCGTCGAGCCGCGCCTCCATGCGCGCGGCATCGGCGATCCCGTCGGGGAAGGCGACGTCGAAGATCTCGTTGCCGTTGTCGGTCACGTACGCGCGCCCCGGCTCCGCCAGGCGCAGCACGACGCGGCCTCCGAGCTGTTCGAGCGCGCGCCTCACCACCGGTCGGGCGAACGGCACGACCTCGACGGGCAGCAGGAACTTGCGACACAGCCTTTCGACGACCTTGGCCGCATCGACGACGATCACCTCGCGGCGTGAGATCGAGGCGATGACCTTCTCGCGCAGCAACGCGCCGCCGCCGCCCTTGACCATGTCCAGGCGTGCGTCGATCTCGTCCGCTCCGTCGATGGTCAGGTCGAGCGAGTCCACCTGGTCGAGGGTAGTCAGCGGGATGCCCATCGCGGTCGCCTTGCGCTCCGTGTCGACCGAGGTCGGCACGCCGACCATCCGCAGGCCCTCGCCCTGGACGCGCTCGGCGAGGCGCTCGAGCGTGAAGAACACGGTCGAGCCGGTGCCAAGACCGACGCGCATGCCCGTGTCGACCAGGTCTGCCGCTGCGCGGCCCGCCGTTCGCTTGCCTTGGCTCATCGTTCGTTCCTGTCGGTCCTGCGCGAGTCGCTTCGCGCGGGGTGCACGATAGCGGCCGGCGCGAGCGCGTCGAGGGTCCTTCGACCGCGCGGCGGCAGCGGGGCTCGAGTTCGGGGCCCACGCCGGTCGAAAATGAGACTGGATCTCAAGTAGAGCCGCGGTTAGGATGCACGGATCGATGCTGCCATTGACCGAATTGCCGACGGGCCGGCGCGCCCGCCTGAGCCTCCTGGCCGGTGAGCGTTCGTTTCGGCGCCGCCTGATGGAACTCGGCCTGCTGCCGGGTACCGAGCTGTGCCTGGTGCGGCGCGCGGACCTCGGCGGCGTGCTCGAGGTCGAGGTGCGCCGCTCGCGCGTCACGCTGCGGGCCGCGGAAGCCGGCGCATTGATGGTCTCTCCCGTCTGACCCTGGCCTGCCGCTCGGGCCGAGGACCGGCCTGAGCCGCGGTCGTGCGATGTCCGCCGACCCCACCACGAAGCTCGTCGCCCTTGCCGGCAACCCCAACACCGGCAAGACGACGCTATTCAACCAGCTGACCGGGTCGCGCGCGAAGGTCGGGAACTACCCGGGCGTCACCGTCGAGCGCCGCGAGGCCGCGCTCGTGCTCGAACCGCACGGCATCGTCACGCTCGTCGACGTCCCGGGCACATACAGCTTGTGCGCGCGCGCGCGCGAGGAGCAGGTCGCGATCCGCGCGGTGGCCGGCTGGAAACCCGACCCAGCGCCCGACTGCGTGGTCGTCGTCGTCGATGCGACGCAGCTGTCGCGCAATCTGTACCTGACGGTCCAGCTCATCGAGCTCGATGTCCCCGTCGTCGTCGCGCTCAACATGGTCGACATGCTCGCCGAGACGGGCGAGCGGATCGAGATCGCCGCGCTCGAACGCGGGTTGGGCGTGCCGGTGGTCGGGATCAGCGCTCTGCGCGGCGAGGGGCTCGCCGAGCTGCGCGCCGCGATCGCGCGCGTGCTGGCCGATCCGGCCTCGGCCCGACCCGGCTTCCGCTGGCGCGTTCCCGAGGGGCCGCTGGAGCGAGACATCGCCGCGGTCGCCGATGCGATCCCGGAGGAATGGACGCGGCCGGCACAGGACGGGCCGCCTTCAGAGCGGCGGCGCACGGCGCTTGGGCTGTGGGCACTCTTGTCGATCGACGAACACGACGAGCTCGAAGACGTGCCCGCCGCATTGCGAGCGCGGACGCTCGAGCGCCTGCGCGGCGCCCAGACCTCGGGCCGCAACCTCGAGGAAGAGGTCATCGGGGGTCGTTACGCATGGATCGAGGCGCTGGTCGCGCGCGCGCGCGTCCCCGCGACGAGCTCCGCCGCCAGCCGCACCGATCGCATCGACCATGTGCTGCTGCACCCCGTCGCGGGCTTCGCGCTCTTCCTGCTGGCGATGGTCTTCGTGTTCCAGTCGCTGTTCGCCGGTGCGGACCCGGCCGTCTCGTGGATCGAGTCCGCGCAGGCCTGGCTGCAGGACCAGACGCGGGCGCTGTTGCCGGCCGGCCTGCTGTCGGACCTGCTCGCCGACGGCGTGATCGGCGGAGTCGGCAGCGTGATCGTGTTCCTGCCGCAGATCCTGCTCTTGTTCTTCTTCATCGGCCTGATGGAGGACAGCGGGTACATGGCGCGCGTCGCGTACCTGATGGACCGTCTGATGAGCATGATCGGCCTGCACGGGCGCGCGTTCGTGCCGATGCTCTCGGGCTTCGCCTGCGCGGTTCCGGCGATCCTGGCCGTGCGCACGATGGAAAGGCAGCGCGACCGCCTGCTGACGATGATGGTCGTGCCGTTGATGACGTGTTCGGCGCGACTGCCGGTCTACGGCCTGCTGATCGCGGCGCTCGCGCCGATCGACGGCGCCTCCTGGTGGCAGCAGGGCGGGCTGATGGTGGCGATGTACCTGTTCAGCACGCTGATCGCGCTGGTCGCGGCCGCCGTGCTCGGCCGCACCGTGTTGCGCGGACCGAAGGTGCCGCTGATCCTCGAGATGCCCCCCTACCGGATGCCGCACTGGAAGAGCTTGCTACGCTCGCTGCTCGAGCGCGCGCGCGTGTTCCTGTCCGAGGCCGGCACGAAGATCCTGGTCTGTTCGCTGCTGATGTGGGCGCTCTTGTACTTCCCGCGTCCGGCGCCGACGCAGGAGTTCCCCGATGCGGGCGCGCCGGCGGCCGAACAGATCGCCAATTCCTATGGCGGCCGGCTCGGGCGGGCGATCGAACCCGCGATCGAGCCGCTGGGCTTCGACTGGCGCACGGGCATCGGCCTGATCGGCGCGTTCGCGGCGCGCGAGGTATTCGTCAGCACGATGGGCGTCGTCTACGGGATCGAGGGCGAGGCCGACGAGACCAGCGAGCCGCTGCGCGATCGGCTGCGCTCGGAGCGCCGCGCGGACGGCACGCGGTTGTTCACGCCGCTTTCGTGCCTGTCGCTGATGGTCTTCTTCGCGATCGCCTGCCAGTGCATGAGCACCTTGGCCGTGGTCCGGCGAGAGTCGAACTCCTGGCGTTGGCCGGCGTTCCTGTTCGGTTACACGCTCGCGCTGGCGTGGCTCTGCAGCTTCGCCGTCTACCAGGGCGGGAAATTGCTCGGGTTCGCGTGAGCGCCGCGCTGTAGGCTGGCCGCGGCCGGTCGAGGGCGCAGGCGTGCCTCGTGGACTGCAAACCCACCGGGTCCGCCGGAAAAGCGGGCCGCTCGGTTCGATTCCGAGGCCGGCCTCCCAGCCTCAGTCGGCCGGAGCACCGGCCAGACCGAGCTGAAGGAACTCGACGAACTCATGCGGGTCGCCGACGACCGCATGGTCGAGGCGGGACAACTCCCGCTCGGTCTTGGCATCGATCACGAGGTAGTACGGGTTCGCCTTGCTCTGGGTAAAACGCGCCTGCAGTTCTAGGATCCGCTCCAGGTTCGTGCGGCCGTCGGTGTGCAGACGCGCCTCGACCATCTGCGCGAGAAGCGATTGGACTTCCGGGCGCGGGAAGACGGCGAGCTCCATCTGCCGGCAGTTCACGCAAGTGTGCCCGGTGAAGTTCAACAAGAGCGGCACGCCGCGCGCGAGCGCTTCGGCGCGTGCCGCGTCGTAGTCGTCCTTGATCACGAGCGCGCGCGAGCTCGCACCCGAATCGACCGGGCCCGCGAGTGTGTTCGAGTACGGCGGCGCGAGCGCGGTCATGACCCTGTCGAGGCGGTTGCCCAGCGCCCCGTACAGACAGTACATCGCGAAGAGCAGCGTCGCGACGCCGATCGACATGCGCACCGGAGACACCTCGGCCGGGTCGCCTTGCAGCCGAATCACGCCGAACAGGTACAGCGCGGCGGCGAGGAACGTCCCGAACCACAAGAACAGGAAGAGCTCGCGCGAGAGGAACGCCCAATCCCACACGACGTCGGCGTTCGAGAGGAACTTCAGCGCGGCCGCGAGCTCGACGAAGCCGAGAAAAACCTTGATCGAGTGCATCCACTCGCCCGAACGCGGAATGCTCTTCAGCTTGCCAGGCACGAGCGACAGCAGTACGAAGGGCACAGCCATCGTCGCGCCGAACGTCGCCATGCCGACCGCGATGCGCGCGAGGTTGCCTCCCTGCGCGCCGGCCGCGAGCAGGGTGCCGACGAACGGCGCCGTGCACGTGAACGACGTCACCGCGAGCGTTGCGCCCATGAGGAACACGCCGAGCACGCCGCCGACGTTCGAAGCGCCGCCGGCGGCGTTGAGCAGGAAGCGCGGCGGCTCGATCGTGAACGCGCCGAACAGCGAGAATGCAAACACGATGAAGACGGCGCCGATCAGGAGATTCGTCACCGGGTGCGTTGCGAACGGGATGATCACCGATCCGAACACGAGGCCGATCAGCACGAAGATGGCGACGATGCCGAGCCCGTACATGAAGGACAGGCCGAGTGAACTCGAGTTCCGCGCCGAGGCTTGCTTCGTGAAGAACGAGATCGTGATCGGGATCATCGGGTAGGTGCACGGCATCACCAACGCGAACAGACCCCAGAGAACGGCGGCGAGCAGGAACGCGCCGAGCGGCTGCTGCGGCCCGGCGGGCGGCGTTTCCGGCTTCGGACCGCGGTCCGCTTGAGCCTGCGCGGCCGCCGCAGCGAAGGCCTTGTCCCAGCCTGCGAAGGCCGAGCTCCCTGCCAGTTCCGGCTCGGGCGCGAGCTCGAGGTCGAAGAAGTCGCACGAGAGCGCGTCGCAGAACTGCCCGTGCGCGGTCGCGCGGATCGCGCCGAGCTCCGCGCCCTCGGCGCCCGCTCCCCGCGCGTAGAAGTGCACGATCCCGGTGTGCTCCCAAACCCACGTGCCGAGCCCTTCCTGCTCGGCGCGGTGCGGCGTCGGGAACACCACGGGCTCGAACGTGAAACCATCACCAGCGACCACGACGCTGGTCGGGTAGGCGGCGGCATCGGGGTGCCCGAGCTCTCCGTCGCGATGGTAGATGTGGTAGCCGTCCGCGATCTCGACCTCGATCGCGACGCGCACCTCGTCGCCGACGCGCTTGGCGTACAGCGCGCCCGTGACCTTGTCACTTCCGTCCTGCCCCGCCGCCGGCGCGGGCCACAGGCCCGCGAACACGAGGAGCAGGCACACGAGCCGGGCGGCTTGGGACGGGATGGACATCGTCGGAGGACTACGCAGGGGGAGCTCGCGGCGTGAGGCGCGAGCGGCAGAGGATAGCAGCCCGCCCCGCGCTAGCATGGCCTGCGCGCCCACCGACCCCGGCAGGGAGTTCCGATGCCACGAAACAGCATGCACGCCAACTGGTTTGCCCCACTGCTCGCCGCCGGCGCCCTAGCGCTCGCGTGGCCCCATCAAGACCCGGTGTCGGGCACCGGCGCACCCGCGGCCGCGCGACCGCCGACGGAGGCCGAGCGGCGCGCCGAAACGACCCGGCAGATGCTCGGTGCCTGGATGCTGGAGCGCTACGAGCACCCGACCGAGACGGTGCTGCCTGGGGACGTGCGCGGCTGCGCGCTCGTGTCCGAGGGCTACATCATGATCGAGTTCCACGCGCGCCGGCCGGCCCGGCTGCCGGTCGGGGAGCAGTGGGTGATGCTGTATCAGTCGGGCTTGTACCAATGGCTGTTCGAGTCCGACACGCGCATCACGTGCGCGACGGTGCTCGGCCACGGCAATTTCAGCGGCGATGACGCCTACGAGGCGCCGGGCACGCCCAAGCAATTCGACATCGAGGTCGGCAAGGTCAACCTCGTGCTGAGCAAGCCCGACGGCGTGCGCCTCGTGTTCAACCGCCTGCCGCCGCGCGACAAGCTGTCGGAGGACACGCTCATGCGGATGGAAGAGCTGCGCGCGCTGCGCGGGCAGCGCTGAGAGCCGCGCTCAGGCGGAGAGCAGCCGCACGAGCTCGGCGTCGTTGCGCTCGCGCGCCATCGAGAGCGCGCTCTTGCCCTGGTCCTGCTCCTGCCGCGGATCCGCCCCGAAGGCGAGCAGGATCCGGATCATCGCGCGGTGGTCCTGCTGAACCGCCGCTTGCAGCGCGGTCCAGCCCTGCGCCTGTCGAGCGTTGACCGGCGCGCCGGCCGCGAGCAGCAGCGCGAGGACCTCGCAGCGCCCGCTCGCGGCGGCGCTGTGCAGCGGCTGCACGAGCAGCGCGTTCTTGGACGGCAGCGCGAGCTTCGCCTTGCCGCCGATGAGCCACGCGGCAACCTCGAAGCGCGCGAAGAAGGCCGCGTAGTGCAGCGCGGTGAACCCGTCAGCCGAGTAGGAGTCGAGCTCGCCGGGCCGGGCGCGCGCGCGCTCGGCGAACGTCTCCAGGCGCCCGAGCGCCGCGGCGGTGTGCATGTCGATCTGCGCGCCGCTGTCGACCAGCGACCGCGCGACCTCCTCGCGCTTGTGGTACAGCGCCCACAGGATCGCGTTCACGCCGCCCTCGCCGCGCGCGTCCGCCAAGGCCGGCTTGAGCGCCACGAGCTTCCCCACGCCGGCGGTGTCGCCGGACGCTATGGCCTGGAACAGTTCCTGGACTTGATTCATCGAAGTGGAGGTAGGCGGAAGGCCTTTCCGGGGTCCGCCGGCGCGGGGCCACCGGCGATCCCGGCCGCACCGGTAGACTATCCATGGACGACCACGTGTCCACTGCTCCCGCGATGTCGATGCACGCCTTGCAAAAGGCGGACAAGCTGCTTGGGCCCCTGGCCTGCGCGGTGCTCCAGCCGCTCCGGCTGACGCGCCTTTTCAAGCGCGAGCGAGAGGTCGAGCAGGTGCTGCTGATCAAGTTCTGGGGCGTCGGCTCGATGCAGCTCCTGACCCCGGCCGTCAAATCGCTGCGGCGCCGCCACCCGGGCGCGAAGTTGTCGCTGCTCACGCTTTCCCAGAACGGCGAGTACGCGCGCGGCCTGGGCATGTTCGACGACGTGCTGCTGCTCGACGTGTCCGGCCCCGGCTGGAGCCGCGTCTTCGGCTCGATCCTGCGCCGCATCGCCTCGGTTCGCGCGCGCGAGTTCGACGCGGTCTACGACTTCGAGTTCTTCACGCGCTTCTCCGCGGTGATCTCGGTGCTGACGGGGGCGCCGATCCTGGCCGGCTTCTCTTCGCAGTCCAACTGGCGCGGCCGCTTCCAGACACGCAGCGTGCCTTTCAACCGGTACTGGCACGTAGCGCGCAACTTCCGCTGCCTCGCGGGCGGCGAGAACGGCGGGGAGATCGCCGCCGAGGACCTGGTGCCCTTCGCCGTGCGGCGCGAGCACGAGGAGGAGCTCGAACACGTGCTCGAGCGCGCCGGCCTCGGCTCGGTCGGTCCGCTGGTGGTGCTCAATCCCAACGCGGGTGAGCTGTCGCTGGAGCGGCGCTGGCCGCAGTCGCACTTCGCCGAGCTCGCGCGCTCGCTGGTCTTGGAGCACGGCGCGCGCGTCGTGCTGATCGGGTCCAGGCGCGAGCAGCCCTGGACCGCGGAGGTCGCGGCGCTGGCGGGCGAGCTGCCCGATCGCGCGCTCGCGAATCTGGCGGGCGAGCTCGGCATCGGTGCGCTGCACGCGCTGTTCCGTCGCGCCGCCGTGTGCGTCAGCAACGACAGCGGTCCGATGCACCTCGCCGCCGCCAGCGGGGCTCCGACGCTCGGCCTGTTCGGGCCGGAGACGCCGGTGATGTACGGCCCGATCGGGCCGCGCGCCAAGGCGCTGTACCGGCCGCCCGCCTGCTCGCCGTGCATCAACGTGCACGAGAACAAGGTCGTCTCCTGCTTCCGCGGCCGGCCCGAGTGCCTGCTCGCGATCGGCGTCGAAGAGGTGCGCGACGAGGTGGTCGCGCTGATGCGCCGCGAGGACCTGCGCATGCTCGACATCCCGCGGCACCAGCCGCGACGCGAAACCGCGCGATGAAGGTCCTGCTGCTCAATCCGCCGGGTGGGCGCACCTACATCCGCGATTACTTCTGCTCGAAGACGACCAAGTCGAATTATCTGTTCCACCCGGTCGATCTGGTCGTGCTTTCCGGCACGCTCGCCTCGGAGCACGAGGTCGAGGTGCTCGACTGCATGGCGGAACGACTCGACGCGGCGGCGGCGCAGGCCCGCATCGACCGCTGTGCCCCCGCGGTGATCGTGAGCCTGGTGGGATCGGTCTCGTGGAACGAGGACCGCGTCTTCCTCGCCGGCCAGCACGCCCGCGGCCGGCGCGTGATCGCCATCGGCGACGTGCTGCACGAGCGCGCCGAGGAGCGCATGAGCGAAGAGCCTTGGATCGAGGCCGTGCTGCACGTGTTCGCGAATCAGGACGTGTTGCACCACCTGCGCGGCGAGCGCGACGCGATCGAGGACATGAGCGTGCGCGACGCGCAGGGCAAGCCGCTGCGCGTCAAGGGCCGCAAGGGCGAAAAGGTCTTCCGCGTGCCGCGCCCGCGCCACGAGCTGTTCCCCTCGCGCGGCTACCACTTCTCGTTCGCCCGCTCGGCCCCGTTCGCGACGCTGCTCACCGACTACGGTTGCCCGTACCCGTGCACGTTCTGCGTGATCGGCACGCTCGGTTTCCGCTATCGGCCGGTCGCGGACGTGCTCGAGGAGATCGACCACCTGCGCGAGCGCGGCGTGCGCGAGCTGTTCTTCATGGACCAGACCTTCGGCATCGTCGGCCCGCGCGCGTTGGAGCTGTGCGCCGCGCTGCGCGAGCGCGGCGACCTGTCCTGGACCGCGTACACGCGGCCGGACCTCGCCGACGACGAGCTGCTCGCGGCGATGCGGGCCGGCGGCTGTCACACCGTGATCATGGGCGTCGAGAGCGCCGACGACGCGCTGCTCGAGGCCTATCGCAAGGGCTACAAGGCCTGGATCGTCAAGGACGCGTTCCGCCGCGCGCGCCGCCATGGGCTGCGCACGGTCGGGACCTTCATCATCGGGCTGCCCGAGGAGTCCGAATCCTCGCTGCAGCGCACGCTGGAGATGGCCGTCGAGCTCGAGATGGACTTCATGAGCCTGAACATGGCCGTGCCGCGCTTCGGCACGCCGTTCCGCGCGCGCGCGCTCGAGCTCGGGCTCGCCGAAGCGCAGGACCTGGTGATGGACCAGGGCGGCGCGGACGCGTTCCTGCCGACCAGCACGTTGGATCGCGAGAAGATGCTCGCGCTCAAGAAGCGCATGGTGCGGCGTTTCTACCTGCGGCCGAGCTACCTGTGGCGTCGCGTCAGCGACACGCGCAGCTGGTACGAGCTCAGCGCGCAGGTGCGCGAGGGCTTCGCGCTCTTGCGGCGCAACGTCTAGCCCGACCGGGCTAGCGCGCGGCGGGCGGCACCTCGAAGGTCAAGGCCGCCCAGTAGCTCTGCCACTGCGAGCCCGGATTGCGCGCGCGCTCCATGTGCACGGCCTTGACCAGCCACACGCCCGCGCCGATGCCGGCGAACTCGACCTTGCCGTCCGCGTCGCTGCGCAGTTTCTGGATGCGCTGCGGCTCCTTCTTCGGCAGCGCCATCAGCAACACGTCGCGCAGCGGCTTGCCCTCGAACAGGAGCTGCACGGACAGCTTGTCCTCGGCGCGCGCGGCGTGCGGATCGCTGAGCGGAACGAGCTCGAGTTGCAACCCGACCGGCTTGGTGAAGTGCTCTCCGCTGCTCCCGCCCACGCACAGCAGCGACTTCGCGCAGCGCTTGAACGCCTCCGTGGCGGGTTTGGCGCTCTCGCCCAGCTTCGCGCGCTCCCCGATGATGCGCTCGAGCCCTTCCTCGCGCAGATAGGACTCGAACTTCTCCGGCATGAGTTCGATGTAGGCCGAGTTCGTCTGGTACGCGATCACGACCGGCTCGGCGTCGCCCGCGGCCATCAGTCCGACCGGAGCGCGCCGCTCCAGGCCGACGATCGGGCGCTCGCCCTTGGCGCCGACCTGAACCAGCTTGGCGATCCGCTCGCTGTTGCGGAGCTGCTCCTCGCCCTGCCAGTCGACGCCGACCCACACGTGGATCTTCAGCGGTTCCTTGGGCGCCGGGCGGAAGCTCGACGGCTCGATCCAGCAATCGTGTGCGTTGGCGAAACCGCACAGCGCGAGCGCGGCGATGAGCGCACGCAGGTTCCACGGGAAGTACGAGGTCGTGCGTGCGCTCATGGCGGTTGGGTTCATTCGAACAGGCTGGCGAAGGCGTTCGGGTTCTCGTTGAACTTGAACTCTTCGCCGTTGATCGACACGGGCGCACCCGTGTCGGAGGTGTCGTCGAAGAGGTTCAACACGAAGGAGTTGAAGTTCGTCTCGTCGTCGTCGTCATCATGACATCCGGAGCTGACGATCAACACGAGCCCCAACGCCGTCAGGAGGACCCGCGGCAGGAGCCGCCGGCTGCGGGAATGGTGGTGGTATTTCATGGTCGACCTACTTCGCGCTCGTCGCGCCGGCCAGCGGGGTCTTCAGGTACGGGAACGTCGCATCGAAGAAACTGTCGTCGACGTAGGCGCCGTCGGTGTACGGCAATTGCCCAGACGGCGCGTCCATCAGGGGCAGCAGCACGCCCATCGCGACGCGCAGCTCGATGTCCACCACGTCGTCACCGGGGCGCCTTCCGTTGGGGAAGCCCGCGAGATCGCCGCCGATCACGCCGAGATTGTCCTGCGCGCCCGCCGCGGTCGCCGCGATGCTCGTGTTGAGGCGCAGCATCTCGGCCGTCGACCCGTTCACGTTCAGGCCGGGCACGCCGGTCAGGAACGCCTGCACCAGGTCGACGCGCGGGAACGCGGTGGGCGCGGTCACGCCGAACAGCGCCTCGAGCAGCGCGGGAAACGTCGGGTGCGTCACGTAGTCCGCGAACTGGGCGTCGTCCTTGGGTTGGCTGGCGTTGAACCGGTCCTTGTCCTTGAGGCCGATCACGATCTCGTTGACGAGCGGCGAAGACAGGCGCGAGACCTGCGTGTAGGCCCCGCCGTGCACGGCGCTGGTTCCCGGCACCGGCTGCGGGTTCAGCACGCGCGCCTGGCGCAGGCTCGCCGTGGTCCAGGCGCCGATGACCGGATCCGCGGCAACCAGGAAGTCGATCGGCAGCTCGAGCACGAGCGAGGTGACGTTGGCGTCCGCGAGCAGGTCGGACTCGCCGTTCACCGGACCGAGCGGATTCAGGTTCACGAGGTCGAAGACCTCGCCGAGATTCACGACGAACGGGTCCTTGCGCTGGCCGACGAACATGCGGCCGGTGAAGCCGCCGGGCAGCCCGATCTCGTGGATGTGAGCGGAGGCGTAGGCCGTGTAGTCGGCGATCGACTTGTTGCCGATGTTGTCCGCCGGCTTCTCGAACACGGTCGTGCTCGTGCCCGCCTTCGTGACGTTGGTCGTGACGGCTCCGGAGCCCGAGCCCTGGATCACGCGCACGGAGTAGGTCTCGGTGACGTTGAGCGCGGACGTGTCCGCCGCGGTGAAACCGCCGACGTTGATCAACGGAACCGAAACGGACTTCTGATTGCCCGGGGGCCCGATGTCGAGCGCGATGTCCTTGCTCGTGTTCGTGAAGCGGAACTGGAAGGTCAGGTCCTGAACGGCGTCGCCGTTGTTGTCGACCTTGATCTCGTACAGCGCGTTCGGATCGAGCGAGAAGTAGTTCGGCCCGCCGTACGGTGCCTGGAGCGGAATGTAGTTCGCCACGAGCACGACGAAGTCGCCTCGGCCGGGCTCGTACGCGCGGAACATGTAGAAGTCCGTGGCGTCGACCTTGGGGAGTTCGGTGATCTGCGGAGCTTCGCGATGGCTGGAGGCCAAGAGCGGCAGGGTGAGCAGGAGGGAGTAGAGCGGCATGGATTGAGTCGGATGACGGGGTTGGCGGTGGTTGGCGGAAAATCTGCCGCGAGTACGCCGCTGCCGTGGACCCGGATTTGGCCGGGCCGTGGGCCGGGGATTGCCGCGCAACCTGTTGTGTATCAAGCAGTTGCGAATATGCCGCCGACCCCAAATCCAGTCGCTCCCGGGCCCCGTACGCTGTGTCCGTGAACCGCCCGCAGCCCAACGGTGATGCTCCCCTGGGTCCGGGATCCGCGCGCGCGGAGGCCGCCACTCCGCCGGCTCCGCCGGACCCGCTGCGCGCGACCGTCGCGCGCATGGCGCTGGGCGACGAGAACGCCTTGTCGGCGCTCTACGAGGCGACCAGCCCGCTCGTGTTCGGACTCGTGCTGCGCATCCTGCGCGACCGTTCGAGCTGCGAGGAGGTCGTGATCGAGGTCTACGCTCAGGCCTGGAAGCAGGCGCGCCGTTACGACCCGGCCAAGGGCGGCGTCGTGACCTGGCTCGGCGTGATGGCGCGCACTCGCGCGATCGATCTGCTCCGGGCGCGATCCCGCTTCCAGGCTCAGGAAAGTGAGCTCCTCGACGATCACGCACAGGCCGATCCTGCCGGCGACCCGCTGGAGAGCTTCTCGCGTCTGGAATCCGCGGCCAACGTGCGCGGCGCGCTGGCGGCACTGCCGCACGAGCAGCGTCGGCTGATCGAAGCCGCGTTCTTTCGCGGAATGTCGCACAGCGAAATCGCCGGAGCGCTCGGTCAGCCGCTCGGCACGGTCAAGACGCGCATCCGGATGGGATTGCTCGCGCTGCGACGCGCGCTCGCACCGCTGGAAGAGGAACTGGCATGAAGGACAGCATGGACACGACACAGCCGCGCGACGGCGGATCCGAAGGCGATTGGTCCGATTGGGCCGCGCTCTACGTGCTCGGCGCGCTCACCCAGGCGGAGCGCTCCCTGTGCGAGCGACGTCTCGAAACCGATTCGAATTTCCGGGCCGAGGTCGAGCGACTGCGCCCGACCGTCGACGCGCTGCACCAGGCCGTCGTGCCGGTGGCCCCTCCGGCGGGGCTGTACCAGCGCGTGCGCGAGCGCGCCGGGCTCGAGCCGGTCGAGGCGGCCTCGATCCAGCCGTGGAAGCAGTGGCGCGGAGACTCCGCGCCGGAGTCCTTCCGCTACCTCGCGTCGGCCGACGGCGGCTTCGCGCCGACGGCCGTGCCCGGCATCGCGGTGCGCAAGCTGCACGTCGACGAGGCGGGCGATCGCGTGACGATGCTGGTGAAGATGGCTCCGGGCACGAGCTATCCGCGCCACCGCCACGCGGGCCCCGAGGAGTGCTACGTGCTCGCGGGCGACCTGAGCGTCGGCAGCAACCTGCACATGCGTGCCGGAGACTTCCAACGCGCCGAGACCGACAGCGTCCACGAGCTGCAGTCGACCGTCCAGGGTTGCCTGCTGCTGATCACTTCGTCGCTGCGCGACGAGCTGGTCGCGTAGTCAGGCCTGGCGCCGCGCTTCGATCCACTCGACGCACTGCGCCGCCGCGCGCTCGGGATCGGTCGAGTCGATGCGCGCCGCGTAGGAAAACTCCCGCTCCGAGTGCCGGTACAGCGGATCGTAGTAGAGCTCGAGCAGCACCTCGACGAGCTCGCGCTCGCGCCCGGCGTCGAGCAGCGCGACCAAACCGCCCTTCCACTTGACCGGGCCGATGCGGTGCTCGATGAAGGGCAACTGCTCGCGCAGCTCGGCCCGATTGGCGGGCTGCGCGAGATAGTCCTCGAGCAGCACGTCGACACGGCGAGACGTGCTCGTGACGAGCTCGATGCAGGTCCCCGTCCGCAATGCCGACCACAGGCGCTCGGGCAGGATCACGTCGCCGACCTTGCGGCTCTCGCCCTCGAGCAGGCAAGCCGTTTCGAAACCGCGCGCGCAGCGCCGCCACAGGCCGGATTCGAACTTCTTCTGCGAGACCGGTTGCAGGCCGACCATGCCGAGGATCGACGAGCGGTGACCGGCCAGCGCTTCGAGATCCAGCACCCATTGCGGCCGCAAGCGCTCGATGGCGCGCAGCACCAGCGACTTGCCGACGCCGGTGAGCCCGCGCAGCACGAACACCGGTGCGACGGGCTCCCACTGCTGCAGGCCGGCAACGACGTGCGCGCGCCAGGCCTTGTAGCCGCCTTCGAGCGCGCATGCGCGTTCCAGACCCAGGTCGCGCAGGAATGCGGTCAGGCTGCGCGAGCGCATGCCGCCGCGCCAGCACGCGAGCACGACCGGAGCCGCAGGCAGCGCCGACAGGGCGCACGGCTCGAATTCGCGCTGCAGGGCCTCGAGCCCGGCGCTGGTGAGCTCGAGGAAGCGCTGCTCGATCCGCGCCTCCCCGAGCTCGTGGCCGGCGCTCGCGCAGATCGCACGCACCAGCGGCTCGATGTGCTCGCGCAGGAGCTCGCGTGCGCTCGTGAACGCGAGCTCCGGCGATGCGTGTCGATAGGCGGTGCCGATCAGCGCGCGCTCGCCGTCGTCGAACAGCGGCAGGCTCAACGCGCCGGGAAAGCAGTCCTGGGCGTGCTCGATCGGCGCACGCACGTCGATCACGAGCGCGTCGGACGCGGCGAGCACCTGGCGGACGGTGGCCGACGGCACGCCGCCGGCGCGGATCGAATTCGTGGACACGGGGAGCTCCCGCGCGCGCGGGCGCGCGGATGCTACCGCGGCTTGCGCATGGCGCGCAGGATCTCGTGCAGGCGCTCGTCGAACTCGTCGCGTTCCAGGCCCGCGAGCTCCTCACGGCGCGCGGGGTCGAGCGCGCCGCGCTGGGTCAGCCAATCCAGCACGCGCTCGCGCACGCGCCCGTCGATCGCGGCCCGACGAGCGGCGGGCTCGAGGGAACGGAACTCGATCAGATCGTCGAGAGACGGTCGCAAGGGAGGGCCGCCGGCGCCGGGCGGGCCGTTGCCTGCCTCCGGCCCGCGCCGCGGCGGGGGCTGTCCCCCGCGCTCGCCCACGCGCTCGGCTCCGCGTTCACCTACGCGTTCGCCCTCGCGCGGCGGCAGCGCGCGGCGCCACGCCTGCAGCGTCTGCATTCGTTCGGGCAGGGGTGCGCGCAGCGCCTGCTCGATCTCATCGGCGCTCTTGCCGAGCTTCTCGCCAAGCTTGCGCAGCGGCAGATTCGGACCTTCGCGTCGCGCACGATCGCGCAACTCGTGCAGTTGGCGCTCGCGCTCGTGCGGGGGTGCATGCCGCAGCTTGTGCAGCACGTGGGGCGGAAGGTCGGCGCGCCGCTCGAGCCCGCGCTGGCGCTTGTGCGCCAACACGAGCTCGCGCAACACCTCCCGGCGCTCGTGCGGAATCAGCGCGCTCAGGCGCGCGCGATCGGCATCTCCGAGCTCGGCTTCGACGCGTTCGAGCTCATCGTCGAGCACGCGCTTCTTCGATTGCAGCTGCGCGCGCTGATCGACCGGCAGCTCGCGCACCTCGTCGTAGCGCTGCGCCAGCTCCTGCTGACGCTCCGGCGGCAGGCTGCGCCAATGCTCGAGTGCGGCCTTCGTTTCGGGATCGCCCGCGGCGTCGCCGTCGGAAGACGGGCAACCGAGCCCGGCGAGCAAGAGGCACGCGAGGAGCCAGGGCCGATACCGGATCATCCGTTGCTCCTCGGGGCTTCGCCGCCATTTCCGGACGACTCGCCGTCGCTGTACTGCAGCAGCTCGAGCTCGTCGTCGGGGAGTTCGGAGAGCAACAGATCCAGTTCGGAACCCTGCAGCAATTCGAGGCTCTCGAGCAGGTCGAGCATCGAGAGCAGTTCCGACGGCGGAGCCTGCGGAATCGGCTTGCCGGCGGATCCCCACGGGCGCCAGAGCAGCAGCGAGAGGACCAGCGCCGCCGCCGCGGCGAGCGGCTGCCACGCGCGCAACACGCGCCGGACCGGAGAAGGTCGCGACCGCTCCGAGGCGAGGCCGGCCAGCACGCGCTGCGCGAGCCCGGCCGGAGCGGTGACTGCGCCGGCTCGATCGAGCAGACCATCCAGCAACACGTGCTCACGCTCCTGCGTGCGCTCGCGCGCGAGACGGAGCAGGAGCTGGCCGATGCGCGCATCGTCGAAAGCGGGCTTCGGCCACTGGGCGAGCAGCAGGTCGAGCGCGCGCTCCTCCTCGAGCAGCGTGCGACAGTCCGCGCAATCGGCCAGGTGCGCATGAAACGCAAGCAGGGACAGCTCGGAACGGCTCGCCAGTGCTTGCTCGAGCGCGCCGCGGAACACGGAGCAGGAGCTGCTCATGAGATCTCCTCCGCAATGTAGGACGCCAGACGCTCGCGCAGGTTCTCGCGCGCACGGTGCACCATCGACTTGACGGCCTTCTCGCTGCTGCCGAGCACGTCGGCGATCTCCGCGTACGGGAGCTCCTCGTACTTGGCGAGGATGAGCGCCATACGCTGCGTCTCGGGCAGCGCCGCGATCGCGGCGCGCACCGCGGCAACGACGTCGCGGCGCTCCATCCCCTCGGACGGGCCTTGTGCGTTCAGCGCGGCCGGCTCCGGCCGCTCGCCGTCGCCGCTCGCGAGCGGTGCGTCGAGCGACAGTCCGGGTCGCATGCGCTCGCGCGCGCGATGATTGGCGCAGAGGTTGAACACGATGCGGTACAAGAACGTCGAGAAGCGCGCCGTCGCCTCGTAGCGCGCGCGCGAGCGAACCAGGCGCAGGAAGACTTCCTGCACGAGATCCTCGCGACCGTGTTCGCTTCCCAAAAAGCGCGTGACGAGCGCGTAGACCTGGGGCGAGTAGTGCTCGACCAATCGATCGAAGGCGGCCTCCTCGCCGTCGCGGTAGGCGAGCATCCAGCGCGAGCCCGGATCCTCGTCGTGGAATCCTGGCTCGGGCACGGGCTGGATCTGCGCGGGCATAGCTCGGGTACAACTCTATCGGCAGCCCAACCGGCTGCAGGGCTGTTTAACCCGTACGGCCAGGATCGTTCCGCTCGGTTCCTGAAGTTCAGTCCGAGGCGAGCCCTGGGCCTGCCGGCGTGCCCCGCAGCAGGCGCCAGCGGCCGGGAGGCCAGATCACCGCCACCGGCTGGCCGACGATTTCACGGGCCCGCAGCGGGCCGAAGGACCTGCTGTCGAGGCTGTGGGCCGAGTTGTCGCCCAGCAGGTAGTACTCGTCGGGCCCCAGCGTCAGTGCCTTCGCGATGCCGTAGTCTCCGCGCGGCACCCAGTGCTGGTCGCGCAGCACGCGCACGCGCTTCACGAGCGCCTCGACGCCGCCGAGAGCCAGCGCCGCCCGCTCGCCGACGGCGCGACCGCGTGCGCCCGCACCGGGGAGCGCCGAGTCTCCGGAGCAGGTCGCCAGCAGCAGTCGCTCGTCGTCGCGCCACAGCGAGACGTGTTGATCGCGCACGACCAGTGCGAGCTCGGCGCCGTCCCGCCATGCGCACGCCTGCTCGGCCAAGACCGCGCTCGGCCCGGCGCCCACGGCCGCCTCGGCGGCGCCGCGCAGCAGCTCGACGCGCTCGCGCGTGATCCGCGCTTCGAAGCGGTCGCCGCCGCACACCCAGCTCAGCCGGAGTTCGCCTTCGGCGCTCCACTCGCCGATGCTCGCGACGACGACGAGCGCGCCGTCCGCGACCTGCTCCGTCCCGTCCCAGCTCGTTCCGTCCGCGCGCCGAAACGAATCGCGCACGTCCAGGTGATACGAGCAGCGCGACAACGGCCGTCGCAGTCCCTCGAAGACCAGGCCCGTGCGCGACGCGCGCCATGGGCCCAGTGGCTGCCATGCGCACGAAAGACGAGTCTTCACATCCTGATCATTGGAGTCGAACAGCTCGACCAGCGCCGGCCGCGGCTCGTCCACGCCGAGCCGAGCGCCGTTGACCACCAGATCGCCACCGACGACCTGCACGCTCTCGCCGGGCAGCCCCGCGACGCGCTTGACGATCGGATCGGCTTCGTCGCCGCGCTCGTGAACCACGAGGTCGTGGCGCCGAGGCGCCCAGTCGTCGCGCAGGCGGATGAGCACGAGCTCGCCGGAGATCTGCTCGCCCTGCGGCCCTCGGTGCGGGCCGCTCAGCGTCGGTTCCATCGAGCCGCTGGCGATTCGATAGGCACCGAAGAACAGCACGAACGCGAGCCAGGCGAGGGCGCCGGTCGCCAGCAGGCCCCACAGCCACTGGCGCGCGCGCCGGCTGCCGGTCGAGCGCCGCACGACGGCGGTTTCCGTTGGGCTGTCCATGCGCGGCGGACCAGCGTACGACGCGCGCACCCCCGATCCGATAGCTTGGGCGGCGATGCCCGACCTGCCGCCCGTGCGCCGTCCGGTCGCCGCCCGCCTCGTGCGCACGGTCGCGCTCGGCATGCTCGCCGGAATGGCACTGTCGCTCGCGCTGTGGTGGGGACCGCGCGACTACCCGCGCGCGCCCCTGCTGGCGCTGGCCTCCGCGCAGGTGCCCGCCGTCGAGCGCGCGCTGGCAGGACTGCTCGCGGCGGCGCTGCTCGCCCTGTTGTGGCGTCCGTCCCAGCGCGCCTTCGCGGTGCTCGCCTGCCTGGCCCTGGCCGGCTGCTGGCTGCTCGATCAGTCGCGGCTGCAGCCGTGGGCCTATCTATACGGCCTGGTCCTGGTGCGCGCGGCGACGCTGAGCTCGAGCTCCGAGAGCCCCGACGCGCGCATGGCCGACCACGTGCGCGTGCTGCTGGCGTGCACCTATTTCTGGAGCGGCTTGCAGAAGTTGCACGTGCTGTTCGGAACGGTGAGTCTCGGCTCGCTCATCGAGCCGCTGCTGCCCGGCTACGGCGAGCTGCCCGCGCCGGTGCGCGTGGCGCTGGGCTTGGCGCTCGCCGCCTTCGAGAGCCTGATCGGCGTCGCGTTCCTGTTCCAGCGCACGCGGCGCGTCGCCGCGCTGGCCGCGATCGCGATGCACGCGCTGCTGTTGCTGCTGCTCGCGGTCGGGTTGGGCTGGAATCCCGTGGTGTGGCCGTGGAACGTCGCGATGGCCGTGCTGGCCTGGAGCGTGCGCTCTCCGACCGAGAGCGAAGCGCCGAGCGGCCTCGCGCGACTGTTGTGGGGCCGGGATCTCGTCGCGCGCGCACTGCTCGTGCTGCTCGGCCTGCTGCCCGCGCTCTCCTTCGTCGACCGCTGGGACGCCTACCCGTCGCTCGCGCTCTATTCGCCGCGCATCGAAGGCGCGCGCATCTGCTTCGGCGAAGGCGTGAAAGCCCGCCTGCCGCCAGAGCTGCAGGCGCTGCTCGTCACGCGCGCGCCGCACAGCTACGAATTCTGGATCGAGGAATGGTCGCAAACCGATCTGGGCGTTCCGGCCTATCCGAGCGGACGTGTGCTGCGCGCAGTCGCCCGGGAATTCCTGGCCAGCCTGGGCAATCCGCCGCAAGCGCGCGTCGTCGTGCACGGGCGACCCGACCCCATCAGCGGCAAGGCCTCGCAGCGCGTCTATACGCCGGACGACGTCTGACTCCCGCTCTCGCGCCGCTCAAGCCGACCAGCGCAGCACGGCCTGCGCGGCCAGCACCAGCAGCGCCGCCGCACCGACATCGCTGAGCACGATCAGCGCCGGTCCGGCGGCAACCGCGGGATCGACGCCGAGGCGGCGAAACAACAACGGCACCGCGCAACCAACGCAGGCCGCCCAAGTCAGTCCCGCCACGAGAGCGAGCGAAACGGCCGGCGCGAGGCGACTCGCCGCCTCGGTGCCGCCCTCGACGAAGTCGACGACGAACCAGCACAGCGCGCCGCACAACAGCCCGGTCAGCGCTCCGACCGCGATCTCCGACGTGACGACGCGCGGCATGCGCTCACGCTCGATCTCGCCGGTCGCGAAGGCGCGCACGAGGATCGTCGAGCTCTGCACGCCGACGTTCGCGCCGAGCCCGACCAGGATCGGCACGTAGCGCAACAGGTCCGCGCCGTCCGACTGACCGGGCTCGAGGCCCGGCGCATGCCGCAGCACCCAGGCCGACACGAAACCGCCGATCACGGTCAGCGCGTGCAGCGGCATGCGCTGCGCAAGCCGGCGCGGGATCGGCAGGCGTGACTGCGGCGGCGGCGAATCGGAGAGCGAGGTCGTGTCGATGCCGAGATCGTCGCCGAATCCGGCGCGGCGGAGAAGAGCGAGCTAGGGCGCTACTTCGCTGGCTGCGCCGGCGCCAGCGAGGGAGCGCGCGGCACGAACGCGATGCGCTTGCCCGTGTAGTCGAACAGCGTCGTGAACGGCTCGAGCAGCTTCGTCGACAGCGTGCCGGTCAGGTACAGGTCGCCGACGTGCCCCTGCACGGCATCGGGGAACATCGCGTCAACACCCTCGAAGCGCTTGCCGCCGAGCTCGAGCCACTCGATCGTCCCTGCCTTCGTCGACACGAAGCCGCCGACCCCTCCAACCCTCGCGTCGGAGACCTTGCGCCCCTCTAGCAGGCCGAGCTTGCTCACCGCCGCGCTCGAGAACACGACGCCGCCCTGGCCCTTGCCCGTGTCGAGCGTGAACAGCCCGCGCCGCCCTCCCTCGAACGACGCGTAGACGCACGAGTGGGCGCGGTACACGACCAGCTCCTGCCACGGCGTCGGATCGGCGAACTTCGGCTCCTTGCCCGGTGCGTGCACGGCCAGTCGCGGCGGCAGCATGTCGAGCTCGTAGGTCCCGGCGAGCAGCAGCGGGCAGCCGAGCACGCCGACGATCTCGCGCCCGAGGAACACTTCGAGGAAGGCGAGGTCCATCGTCAAGAAGAGTGCGTTGGGCGAGTGCAGCGGCCCGAGCACGAGCTCGCCCGGCTGCACGAACTGCGCGTCGACCGTGCCGCCGACGCCGCCGACCCTCTCGCTGCCGAAGCCGCTGTAGCCCTCGCGCGCGGCGACCGGCGTCGACAGCACGTTGACGCTCGCGCCGGAGTCGAAGATGAACCAGCCGATGTCGCGTCCCGCGATCGTGGGGTTCACGAGCAGGTGCCCGGTCGGTGCCTGCTCGACCTCGATCGGACCGCCGTCGCCGACGATGCGCGCGTCGAGCGCGAGCGCGGCCGGCAGCTGCTTGCGCGCGGCCGGCTCGGCGCGCGGCTCGACGCGTTCGACGACGTAGCGCTCGACCTGGCCGCGCGCGCCGCGTTGCTCCCACGCCGTGGGGAAGCGCACGCCGGCGCTCTCCTTCCATCCCGTCCATGTCAGTACGCCGCCGCTCTCCCCCGCGCCCCAGGACAGCGTGTTCGGCAGGCCGCTCTGCTCGTCGAATGCGATCGTGCCGCGCATCGGACCGCCGGAGAGCGTCACTTCGAGCTCGCCCGTGCCGCCGAGCTCGATGCGGTCCTGCGCGAGCAGCCAGTACGGTGACACGAACCACGCCTGCGCGAGTTGCTCGTCGCGATCGCCGAGCACGAGCGTGCGCTCGCCCATCCCGACGTCGTGTCGGAAGGCGCGCGTTCCGTCGAAGCCTTCGAACGAGGGCAGCCGGCCCTCGACGAGCAGCTCGTAGCGGCCGTCGGCCGCGACCCACATCGTGAACGGCGACGAGAGCCCGCGCGCTTCGAGGCTGCCGCTGAGCTGGAAGCCGCGTGCGTTCACGAAGGCCGGGGCGCCGATGCGCTCGCGCGCGCGTTCGACGAGCGACGTAGCCGTCAATGTGGTCTGTGCGCGCGCGCCGCCGAGCACGCAGCACGCGAGCAGCAAGGCCTGGGTATGCAACTTTCGGATCATGTCGATTCCTCGTTGGGTTGGGCCCTCTGCCGGGGCGGTACGAGCGGCGTGAGCAGGAAGGTCAGGCTGAAGACGCGCCCCCGCCGCCTGTTCTGGCCGGCATGCGCGATGCGCGACAGCTCCGCGAGCAGCTCGCGAACGCGCGCCAGCGAGGCCGCGTCGAGCCGCGCCCGCGATCGCATGCCGAAAAAGTCCGGAGCTGACCGGTCGAGGCGCGCGATGCCGGCATCCAGCGCCTTGTGCGCATCGCGCGCGGAGACGCGCAGCAGGGTCGCGACCGTCCGCTTCACGGCCGCCACGTGCGCGGCGTCGCCGGGTCGGTGCAGGATGCGCATCGGGCGACCCGCGACGTCGTAGCGCTGCGCCTCGCGCCCACCCGAGGGAACTGCGTCCACTTCACGCAGCAGGCCGAGAGCGACCAGTCTGCGCACGTGGTAGTAGAGGCCGTCGGGAGCACGTTCGAGCCAAGTGCCAAGGGCCTGGATCGTGAGCGGGCCGTGTTGCTCGAGCGTGTCCACGAGCTCCTGCCGCAGCGGGGAGGCGAGTGCCTCGACCTGCTCGCGCGCGGTGATCTCGTAGCCGTTGCCGGCGTTGCGTCCCTGTCGGGCCATGCCGTGGTATTATTGAAAAGAGTGTGATTATTTCAAGAAGCAAGTCCCCGCAGGCGACGGCGCTCGTAGTTCGTTCCTCCTCCAGGACTTGGGGCGCTCGTCGAGCGCCTGCCCGTGCGCCTTCCGCTGGCCGTGCGTCCTAGAATGCGGACAATCTCGCCCCCCACCCCATGACGAGCCCCTCCCGCGACGCCCTGATCTACGACTGGAACGCCGCCAACGCCGCCCCGTCCGCGACGCACCGCATCCAGTTCGACGACGAGACGCTGCGCGACGGCCTGCAGAGCCCGTCGGTGAAGGATCCGACGCTCGAGCAGAAGGTGCGCCTCGTGCATCTGATGGACGAGCTCGGCATCGACACCGCCGACGTCGGGCTGCCGGGCGCCGGCGAGCGCGCGCGCGAGCACATCCGAGCGCTGTGCCGCGAGATGAAGTCGCTGCGCATCACGCCGAACGTGGCCTGCCGCACCGTCGTGTCGGACATCGCACCGATCGTCGATCTGGTGCAGGAGCTGGGCCGTCCGGTCGAGGTCTGCGCCTTCATCGGTTCATCGCCGATCCGGCAGTACGCGGAGGGTTGGGAGTTCGAGAAGATGCTCGGCCTGGTGCGCGACGCGGTCGCGTTCGCGACGAAGAACGGCCTGCCGTGCATGTTCGTGACCGAGGACACGACGCGCGCGACGCCGGAGCACGTGCGCGCGTTGTACTCGACTGCGATCGAGGCCGGCGCGAAGCGCGTGTGCGTGTGCGACACGTGCGGGCACGCCACGCCGGAGGGCACGCGCAAGCTCGTGCGCTACGTGAAGACGATCGTCGACGAGCACGGCGGCCGGGTCGGCATCGATTGGCACGGCCACCGCGATCGCGGGCAGGGCCTGGCCAACGCGCTCGCGGCGATCGAGGCCGGCGCGACGCGCATCCACGCCTGCGCGCTGGGCATCGGCGAGCGCGCGGGAAACACCGAGATGGACCTGCTGCTCGTCAATCTCAAGCTCGACGGCCGAATCGACAACGACCTGTCGAAGCTCGGCGAGTACTGCCGGCTCGCCAGCGAGGCGACCGGCGTGCCGATCCCGAGCAATTACCCGGTGATGGGCACCGACGCCTTCGAGACCGGGACCGGCGTGCACGCGGCCGCCGTGATCAAGGCCTTCCGCAAGGGCGACCACTGGCTGGCCAATCGCGTCTACTCTGGCGTGCCGGCCGAGCTCTTCGGCCTCGAACAGAAGATCAAGGTCGGGCCGATGAGCGGCAAGAGCAACGTCGTGTGGTGCCTGGAGAAGCTGGGCGTGGAGCCGACCGACGAGCGCGTGCAAAAGGTGCTCGACCTCGCCAAGCGCACGCCGCGCATGCTCTCCGACGCCGAGCTGCTGGCGGCGGCGCGCTGAACCTGAAGCGCCTAGGCGCGGCTCTTGATCCGCTCCGGCACGGCGACGCTCGCCTCCGCCGCGCGGCCGTTGGCGTGCTCGCACGAGAAGCACTTGTGGTACATCCCGCGCTGCCGGTCCTGGCACAGCGAGATCTGGATGCTCTGCGCGATCCGAACCGGTGCGCGATCGATGCGCGTCGGGCACTGACGCAACTCCACACCGTTCCGAGCTGCTTCCGCCGTCGTGTTCGCCATGACTGCCTCCGGAAGTCCGTGGTTCGCCTGCGGAGCACCGAGCCCCCGCAGCGCCTCGATTCTGGCCCCGCGTCGGCGCGGCGCACAAGACACTTCGAGCTAGATCGAGCCGCCGCGGGCCCTGGAACCGAGCGCGGCTCGCAGGCGCTCGATCGCGATGCGCGCGGCCTCGGCGCCGCGGTGGCTGTCGCGCGAAAGCTCGACCGCGGCGAGGCCCGTGTAATTCGTTTGCAAGAGTGCGTCGAGCGCGTCGGCGAGATCGAGCTCCCCTTCGCCGAACATCAGGTGCTCGTGGCGGCCCGAGCGGATGTCGTCGAGGTGCACGTGCAGCAGCTCGCCCGCATGCGCCGCGATCACGCGCGAAACCGGCAGATCCCCGGTGCACAGGCAGTGCCCGACGTCCAGGCACAGGCCGAGCCCCGCGCCGCGCCCACCCAGCCGGCGCTTGAGCTCCGCGTAGCCGGCCGGTCGCTCGATGAACATGCCGGGCTCGGGCTCGAACGCGAGGCGGATGCCGCTGCCGCGAGCATGGTCGAGCAGCGTCTCCACCCCGGCGCACAGGCGGTCCCACTCCGCCATGCAGCCGCGATCGCCCGCCGCATCGTCGCGCTTCGCGTCGCCGCACGCGCCACCCTCCGCCGTGCCGGCCCACAGCGCGACGACGCGTGCGTCCAGCGCCGCTGCGAGGTCGATGCAACGGCGCAGGAAATCGAGGCGACGCTCGCGCTCGGCGGCGTTCGGTGACAGCAGGTTGGGCCAGTGCTTGCGCGCCGGATCGAGCACGTAGCGCGCGCCGGTCTCGATCGAGAGCTCGAGCCCCAGCTCGCTCGCCACTCTGCGGGTTTGACGCACGTCTTCGCCGCGCAACTGGTAGGGATCGAGCTGACCGACGTCGGGCGTGATCGACAGACCCTCGTAGCCGAGCCCGGCGACCAACCGCAGCGCGTCCACGACGCGGTGGTGCGCCAGACCGTTCGTGTTGTACGCGAGCCGGAACATTCCGCCTGTCGCCGCGATTCTACCTGGAGCCGGCGGCGCCGATGCGGCGGCGACAAGCTAGGCTTTGGAGGAGTCCGCTCGCCGCCGCCCGACATGGATCCTCTGCCCTTGCCCCGCACCGAGACGGAAACAGAGGACGATCGCCTCGAGGCGCTGCTGATCGAGGTGCTCGAGCAAGCCGAGACCGAAGGCGTGCGCGCGCTCGAGCGCGCCTGCGATGCGCACCCGGCGCTGGCCGCGGGTTTGCGCCGGCGCTGGAAGGAGCTCGAGCGCATGGGGCTCCTGTCGGACCAGCCGTTGCCTGAGATCCCCGAACGCCTCGGCGAATTCCGCATCGTGCGCCGGCTCGGCGGAGGCGGAATGGGCGTCGTGTACCTGGCCGTGCAGGAGTCACTCGGGCGCGAAGTCGCGCTCAAGCTCGTGCGGCCCGACCAGATGGTGCTGTCCGGCGCGCGCGAGCGCTTCCTGCGCGAGGTGCAGATCGTCGCTCGCTTGCAGCATCCGGGCGTCGTGCCGATCTACACGTTCGGCAAGGCCAATGGCATCGCCTACTTCGCGATGGAGCGCGTGCGCGGAGCATCGCTGGAGCAGGCGCTCGCGGCGCTGAAAGGCCGCGATCCCGGCACGCTCGAAGGCGCGGATCTGGGGCGCGCGCTCCAGGCGGCGATGGCCGAGGACGAGCGCGGCGAGGCGCTCGCCGACTGGCTGTACGGCGGCACCTGGGAACAGTGCGTGCTGCGCGTGTTCCGGCTCGCCGCCGAGGCGCTCGAGCACGTGCACGGACGCGGCGTGCTGCATCGCGATCTCAAGCCGTCGAACATCATGCTGACGCCCGGCGGCCGCGTGATGCTGCTCGACTTCGGGCTGGCGCAGGGCGGAGGCACCGACAAGCTGACGCGCAGCGCGACGCAGCTCGGCTCGGTCCCGTACCTGCCGCCGGAGCTGCTGCAGGGCGGGCGCGAGGCGGCCTCTCCGCGGGCGGACGTCTACTCTCTCGGCGTGTCGCTGTACCAGGCGCTGTGCTTGCGCCTGCCGTACGAAGGGCCGACAACGACCGCGACGATGCTGTCGATCGCCGCGGGCGCCGCTGCCGCGCCGCGCAGTCGCAACTCCTCACTGTCGGCCGACGCCGAAACGGTCTGCCTGACCGCGATGGAGTCGGCGGTGGAGCGGCGCTACGCGAGCGCCGAGGCCTTCGCGCGCGACCTCTCGAACGTGCTGGAGCGGCGGCCAATCGACGCGCGTCGCGCCGGGCCCCTGCAGCGACTCGTGCGCTGGTCGCAGCGTCACCCGGCGCGCGCGACCGCAGCGGCGCTGGGACTCCTGATCGTGCTCGGCGGCCCTTTGGGCTGGGCCTGGCAGGAATACCGCAGCAACATCGCGCTCGCCGCGGAGGGTGCGCGCTCCAAGCGCAACCTGACCAGCGCGCTCCAGGCCGTGGACCGGCTCTTCACGCGCGTCGCGGAAGCCGAGCTGTCGCGCTTGCCGCACATGGAGGGTTTCCGCCGCGCGCTGCTCGAGGATGCGTTGGCGTTCCAGAAGGGACTGCTCGCGGACAACACATCCGACGACGATGTTCGCGTCGAGCGCGCGCGCACGCATGCACGCATTGCTCGCCTGGAGACCGATCTCGGGCGCGGCGAGGACGCGTTGCGCTCGCTTGCGGAGGGGCTGGCGCTGCTCGACGCCGCAGCGGCGCAGCCGCAGCGCGAACGCGCGAGCGCAGAGCTCGAGGCGCTCGCGCAGCTGCGTTACGACGAAGCGGAGGTCTCGCTGCTGCAGGGCTTGCTCGCGCCTGCGGCCGCATCCGCTGCCGCTTCCGTCGACTTCGCCGCGCGACTGCGCGCGGGGAATCCCGACTCGTTCCGCGCGGCTCTGCTGGAGGTCGATGCGCTGCGCGTGCAGGGCATGGTCGCCGCGAAGCAGGGGCGCACGGACGACGCGGCGGCCGCCTTCGAGAGCGCGCTGGAGCGACTCGAGGCCCTGCAGCCGGCACTCGAGCAGCTCGGCGAGCACGCTCTGTCGGCGTCGCGCGTCGGCAACGAGTACGGGATGCTATTGCTCGGCCAGGCCACGCCCGCCGCCGCGCGGCTCGAGGAGGCCGAGAACGTGCTGCGACGCACGATCGCGCGCTTCGACGCCCGCCTGCAGGGCGACGTGCCCGAGCAGGCCTACGCGCAGGCAGTCCTGCGCAACACGCTCGCGTACGTGTGCGCGGCGCGCGAGCGGCCGGCCGACTCGGTCGAGCTGCTCGACGCGAACGAACCTGCGCTGCTGCTGCTGGTCGAGCAGAACCCGGGCAACATTCGCTACCGCGAGACGCTCGCGAAGCTCTACAACAACCGCGCGAACTTCAAGTACATGAGCGGCCGCGCCGAGGAGGCGCACGGCGAGCTGACCAAGGCCGTCGAGACGCTGGCCGAGCTCGTGCGCCGCGTGCCGGGCTCGCCCGAGCTGCTGTCGACGTTGGCTGTCGCCGAGAACAATCTCGGCGGCTTCGAGTTGGCGAGCAAGCGCCCGGCAGAGGCGCGCGAGCTGCTCGAGTCGGCCGTCGAGCACGGCGGGGCCGCGCTGGCGCTCGCGCCGGACGACGTGCTCTTGCGCGAGCGGCTGTCCCAGCACTGGTTCTGGCTATACGACGCGCGGCGCGATCTGGGCGAGACCGATGCCGCGATCGAGGCGATGCGCGGCTACGCGAAATACGGCCCCGCATCGTGGCGCACGCCGTTCGAGGTCGCGCGGCGGATGGCGGAGCTGGCGGAGCTTCTCGACGAGAATTCCCCAGGGCACGCGCAGCGCATCGAGCAGCTCGGGGAACTCGCGGCGGACTTCCTGCGGCAAGCGCGCGACGCGGGTTGCGACCAGTGGCCCAATCTGCTCGAGCACGAAAAGCTCGCGGCCTTGGCCGAGACGGCGGCACTGCGCGCGCTCGTCTCGGCGACGGAGAGCTGAGGCTCGGCGCTCAGCGAGCCGGCGCCCGTGGGATCCAGTCGCGGCTGCCCAGCGCCCGATCCGCCAGGCGCGGCGCGATCACCGATAGCGCGCCGAGCCACTTCCACTTCCAGCGCAGGTAGCGCTCCGGCACCGGCCGCCGGTCCAGCGCCAAGATCTGTTCGCCGACGCTCTCGGGCGAGTCGGCCTGCGCCAGATCCGGATCGTGCAGCTTCGACGGATTGGCCTGCACGGCGAAGATCTCTGTCGCGGTGACCCCCGGCGCAATCGTGCACACGGCGATGCCATGGTGCGCCCACTCGAGGCGCAGCGACTCGCCGATCGAGAACACGGCCGCTTTCGATGCCGCATACGCGGCCATCGTCGGCATGCCGCGCCGGCCGACGACGCTCGACACGTTGACCACGCACGGGCGCTCGCCTCGCACGAGCAGCGGCAGCGCCTCGCGACAGCAGGCAAGCAGCGCCCCGACGTTCGTCGCGAGCACGCGTGCGATCTCGCGGTCGTCGCTCTCCTCGACCCGTGCGCGATAGCCGATGCCGGCGTTGTTCACCAGCAGGTCGAGCCGCCCGAACGCGTCGCGCACCTGCGCGAAGCTCGCGCGGATCTGTGCGGGCTCGCACAGATCACAACCCAGCGCGAGATGCTCGCCGTCCGCGGCGCGCGGCAGCTCGGCCGCCAACGCGCGCAGCCGCTCGACGCGCCGCGCGAGCAGCGCGAGCCGGTAGCCCTCGCGCGCCAGCACGCGGGCCGTGCCCGCGCCGATG
>VGZE01000019.1 GCA_016872755.1 Planctomycetota bacterium | reverse complement strand
CCGGGCACAAGTCCGAGCGCGCCGAGCTGCACAAGGAGCGCAAGGAGGCGGCGAAGGTGCTGGCCGAGCACGAGAAGCGCGCCAAGGAGCAGGCGGCGGTGATCGCGGCGCTGGAGCAGGACCTCGCCGGTCACAAGTCCGAGCGCGCCGAGCTGCACAAGGAGCGCAAGGAGGCGACGAAGGTGCTGGCCGAGCACGAGAAGCGCACCAAGGAGCAGGCGGCGGTGATCGCGGCGCTGGAGCAGGACCTCGCCGGGCACAAGTCCGAGCGCGCCGAGCTGCACAAGGAGCGCAAGGAGGTGGCGAAGGTGCTGGCCGAGCACGAGAAGCGCGCCAAGGAGCAGGAGGCGGTGATCGCGGCGCTGGAGCAGGACCTCGCCGGGCACAAGTCCGAGCGCGCCGAGCTGCACAAGGAGCGCAAGGAGGTGGCGAAGGTGCTGGCCGAGCACGAGAAGCGCGCCAAGGAGCAGGCGGTGGTGCTCGTGGCCCTGGAGCGGGACCTCGCCGGGCATCGGGCCGAGCGCTCGGCTTCCGAGCGTGCCCTGCAGGAGCAAGAGCAGGTGATTCGCACGCTCACGCAGGACCTCAGCGGTCACCGCGGCGCGGTCCGCGAACTCGAGAACGAATTGGAGGTCGCGCGTGGTGCCGCCCGCGAGCGCGCCAAGCTGATCGAGGACCAGCAGCAGGTGATCGAGGAGCTGTCGCGCGACTTGGCCGGCCATAGCGCCGCCAAGTGGGAACTCGAGCAGGCCGCCACGGCATTGCGAGCGGAGATCGAGCGCGATCAGGCCGAAATCGAGCTGCGCGGCAGCCTCCGCGCAGCGCTCTCCAAGGAGCTCGAAGACGTGCGGGCGGCGTTGCACGCGGCCGAGACGCGTTCGCGCGAAGCTCAACTCGTGATCGAAGACCTGTCGCGAGATCTGACGGGACACCGGGCGCTGTGTTTCGACCTGCGCAGCGAGCGCGATCAGCAGGCGCGCGCGATCAGCGACCTGCAGGCCGATCTCGACGGACATCGCGGACTGCGGCGCGAGCTGGAGCGCGAAGTCAGGGAATTGCGCCGTAGCGCGGCCGAATTGGCGGCCGATCTCGACGGACACCGCAAGCACCGGCAAGAGCAGGGCGTGCGCGAGGCGAATGCGCGCGCGGAGATCGCGGCCCTGGAGAAGGAGTTGGCGGCCTCCTTGGAACGCCAAGGCGAGCTGGAGGGCCTGCGCGCTCAATTGGAATCGGAGTTGCGCGAGGCGGGCAGCGCGCGCGACACCTATGCTTCGCACTGCGCCGAGCAGGAGATCGAGCTGGCGCGGCTGCGCGACCGCGGCGAGCAGCTGTCGCGGCAATTGGGCGAGTACTCGCAGGTGCTGGCACACCGCGACTCGCTGCTGGCCGAGCACCGCGACGTGCTGGCCGACCGTGAGCGCCGACTGGACGAGCATCGCGAGGTGCTGGCGGCTCGCGAGTCCAGGCTGCAACAGCTCGAAGCGACCCTCGTGCAGCTCGAGGAACGCCTGCACGAGCTCGAGAGCACGCGCGCCGACGCGTCCGCTCGACCCCTGGGTCCTTCCGACGCCACCGGCTAGGATGCGCTCCTAGCAAGAGCTCCCGCCGTGCTTCCCATCGACTGCCCTCGCTTCGCCGATCGTCTCGGAACCTGGCTCCAGGCCGAGGGGCCCGACGGAGATGTCGCCGTCTCCTGCCGGATCCGTCTGGCGCGCAATGTGGACGAGTATCCGTTCGTGCCGCGCCTGGACGACCAGCGCGCGGGCGAGCTCGCGCAGCGCGTTCGCACGGTGCTGGACGCGTCGCGCATCGACGGCGAGACCTGGTGGGTCGAGATGGGCGAGGCATCGCCGATGCTGCGCCTGCTGCTGCGGGAGCGCTACCTGGTCAGTCGCGACCTGGCCGCCGGTGAACCGCGACAGTCGCCGCAACCGGGGCGCGCCGTCGCGTTCGGTGCGACCGAGACGCTCGCGGTGATGGTGAACGAGGAGGATCACATCCGCTTGCAGGGGCTGGCCCCCGGCAACGATCTCGGGACGGCCTGGGCGCGCGCGGAGGCGCTCGACCGCATCATCGAGCGCGAGTTGCCGCTCTCGCACAACGACCAACTCGGCTACCTGACCAGTTGCCCGACGAATGTCGGCACGGGCATGCGCGCGTCGGTGATGCTGCACCTGCCCGGCCTGTCGCTCGTGCGGCCCGAACTCGAAAAGGTCTTCGCCGCGGCCCAGCGCACGGGGCTCGCCGTCCGCGGCATGTACGGCGAAGGCAGCCGCGCGGCGGGGGACCTGTACCAGATCTCCAACCAGGTCACCCTGGGGCGTTCGGAGCAGCAGTTGCTCGCGGACCTGGGCGCGCTCGTGCCCGCGATCGTCGAGTTCGAGCGCAAGGTGCGCGCGATGCTGGTCGCGCAGCAGCGCGCCTCGCTGCTCGACCGCGTCACGCGCGCCTGGGGCCTGCTGCGGACCGCGGGCTCGATCCAGAGCGAGACCGCGCTGGCCCACCTGTCGATGGTGCGGCTGGGCGGTTGTCTCGGCCTGCTCGAGGGCCTCTCGCTGCCCGAGCTGAACCGCATCACGGTGCAGATCCAGAAGGGGCACTTGCAGGCGCTGGCCCGCGAGGGCAGCGAAGAGGAGCTGATCGAGACGACCGAGCGCGATCGCCTGCGCGCGAGCTACCTGCGCCGCCGCTTCGCGAATTGAGCCGTTGGGCTCAAGCGAGCGCCCCCCGCGGGGCCGAAGAACCGGCGATGCGCGTTTTCCCGCTGCTCCCGGTGCTGGCCGCGCTGTGCGCAACGGCCGCCGCGCCCGGTCCCGACACGTCGACCTTCGCCTGGCTGGAGCTGGGCGCGGGGCGGGCGCGCCTCGCTCATGGGGGAGGCACGCTCGAGTTGCGGGCCGGGGAGAAGCTGTCGGCCGCCAGCGGCGGACGGCTGCTCGTCGACACCGGCGCGCGCGTGACGGTCTCGTTCACGGGGCGCTCGTCGCTGGTCGTCAGCGGTCCCGCGGCGCTCGCCTTCGCGCCGCCGGCGACTCAGGAAGCGCCGCTGGACATCGCGGTCGAGCGAGCGCATGAGCTCGCGGCGGAGAATCGGCGCGGCGCGCTGCAGATCACGCACCCGAGCGGATTCGAAATTCGTCTCGACCAGGGGCTGTGTCGGCTGTCGGACCTGCCCGGCGGCGCCGCGGATCTCACCCACCTGGGTGGTGCGCCGCTGCGCCTGCGCAGCACCACGACGCGTCCGAGCGGAAGTTGGCCTTCCCGCCTGGAAGCGGGCCGCTCCGCGCGCCTGGCCCCGGCGCGCTAGACGGTTCCCTCGCCGAGTTCGCTGGCCTGGATGTAGGCCGTCAGTTCCTCGACCTCGCGGGTCTTGTCACTGAGGAGCTCGCGCAAGATGTCGCGCAGCGACAGCATGCCGAGGAAACGACCGTTGCCGAGCACCGGCAGGTGTCGGATGTGGCGCGATTGCATCTCGCGCGCCGTCTCGACCAGGTGCCGATCCGGTGTGCCGTGGAACATCTCGCGCGTCATCACGCGCTCGATCAGCGTGCGCGACGGATCCAAGCCGGCCACGATCACGCGCGTCATCAAATCGCGCTCGGTGAAGATGCCCATGGCTCGACCCTCGTCGTCGACGACCAGCACGGCACCCACCTGGTAATCGGTCATCACGCGCGCCGCGGCCAGGACCGTCGAGTGCGGCGGTAGCGTGACACGCGGGCGACCCTCCAGCAGTTCCGAGATCAATTTCATGGCAGCCTCTGCAATTCATGCTACCCCGCTCTGGCGAGGCGGGGGGCCGGGACCCGCTCGACTCGTGTATGGAAAGCGTTTCCCGGGCCGCCTCAGCGCGGTCGCGAGTCGGGCGGCTGCGCCAGCCAATTCGCGGGCAGGCGCGCCAACGGGATCACGAAGCCCAGCCCGCCGGCCTGATTGGCGTCGGCCAGGCTCGAGCTGGGCAATCCGATCAGCCGGCCCGCTGCATCGAGGCAGGCCCCGCCGGAGACGCCTGCGTGGATGCCGGCGTCGGTCTTCAGCAGCCGGCCCGCCCCATCCTGCGCCCAGCCCGACATCACGCCCTCGGTCAGCGAGATCGGGACCATCGACGAAGCGCCGCCGGTCATCGGATAGCCGAGAACGGTCAGGCTCTCTCCGAGGGCCGGCGCGGCGCCCTCGCGCAACTTGCACGCGGGGAACAGGCGCGGCGTGTCGAAGGCGCGACCGTCGATCCAGCCGCTGATCGCGAGCAGCGCGAGGTCGAGGTCCGGCCTGTACTCGAGCAGTTGCGCGGCGTAGCAGGGAATGGGCGGGGCCGTTGCATCGTGCGTGAATCCGACGGCCAGATCGAGCGCCCCTCCGCCGCGCGCGCCGCTGACGACGTGCGCGTTGGTCAGGATGCGTCCGCGCGGGTCGATCACGACGCCCGAACCGCTGCCGAGCGGGCCGAAGAGCGCGACGGTCGCCGCGATCGAAGCACCGAACGGACCGAGCAGGCTCGCATCGGGCAGCGGAGGCTCGACCAGCGCTCTGGGCGCGTCGGCCGACACCGGACGCAGCGCGATCCGCACCGGGATCGCATCCAGGCTCTCGAGGTCGCAATGCGCGTACACGTGCACCGCGGCGCCTGCCTGCAGAGTGCGCGCGTCCGGCAGCAGCGCCTCGTAGCCGAACATGCGCTCCGAACGCGCGTAGGCATCGCGCAGCGTGCGAGCGGGATCGGCGGGGCCGATCACGAGGTCGATGTCGGCAAGGGCGCTGAAGGCCTCGATGCGCCAGGGACCGCTCGCATCCGCGGGCAGCCGCGGCAGCAGGATCGCGCGCAGGCCCTGCTCGCGCGGCAGATCCAGCTCGAGCACCTGCCCGGGCTCGAGGGGGCGGGGTGGCGGGCGGATCAGCTGCGCGATCAGCGTGCACGAGCCCTCGCGCGGCTGCTCGTTGCCGGATTCGACGCCGTGAACGCGCACGTACCAGGTCCCGGTCGCGAGCGGAGTGCTGTCGCCGCGTTCGATCACGAGCTGTTCGTCGATCCACAGGTTCGACGAGATCAGCGCGTCGGGGCTGTCGGGCGCGGTCTCGTAGGCGGCGTCGATCTCGATGTCGATGTCCGCGCCGAGCGCGCGCAGCCACAGGCCGGTCGCGTCGTCGGGAACCTCGATGCTGTAGATCGGCACCTGGGCGAGTTCGGAGGGCACGCGCACGGCGACCGGCACGCCGGATTCGAGCGGACGCGCCGGCGGCGTGGATTGCGCAAGCGCGTGCCAGCCGCTGCAGGAAAGCGCGCAGCAGGCCAGCCAGCGCAGGCGTGCCGCGGTCATGCCTGCCGGACCCGGAACGACTCGTCGCGCGGCCGCAGCGGCCGGTTCATCCACAGCGGCCGGCGCAGTCCGCCCGGCCCCGGGCCCGGCTTGGCCTTCGCGAGCCACTCGCGATACACGTCGCGCGAGCGCTGCGTGTCGACGTACACATCGCCGTAGCGATCCTCGTCGCGCGCGCGCTCGACGCGCACGACCTGGTGCCAGCAGTGCATTCCGCTGGCCGGATCCGGCTGCACCGGGAAGGTCAGGTTCTGGTTCACGCCGACCTCCGACCACCAGATGCGCTCGGTGTCCGGATCGCTGCTCGCGTGCGCGAGCGCGCCGTGCTTGTGCCGGATCAGGAAGGAACTGCCCTGGCGCTGGATCTCGACCAGGCTCGAGCTGCCGCGCGAGACCCCGTTGGAGTCCTGCAGACGCCAGCGCCCGACGTGGTGGCTGCAGGCGACGATGCCCGGGTGGATGCCCTCGGTGATCCACACGCGCGGCACGAACCAGCCGATGCGCGTGGCGACTCGCGCGAGATCGCCGGTGGCCAGCCCGAGGCGCGCGGCGTCCTCCGGGTGGACCCACAGCGGATTGGTGTGGCTGATCTCCTGCAGCCACTTGCTGTTGGCCGAACGCGTGTGGATCAGCGTCGGCAGGCGGAAGGTCGGCAAGAGCACCATCTCGCTCTCGTCCAGCCCGCTCCAGTGCACGTGCGAGCGGATGTAGGCGGGCAGCGCGACCTCGGCGTGGCCCCAGTCGACCAGCGTCTGCGAGTACAAGTCGAGCCGGCCGGTCTCGGTCTTGAAGCCGGCGCGGCGCGAACCGTCCTCGAGCACGACGCCGCCCTGCTCGACCGGCGCTTCGTAGCGCACTTGTCCGGCGTAGGGGACCGCGAAGGCGCCGTAGCGGCGCATGAATTCCAGCGGTGTGCGCTGTTCGGCCGCGGCGGCTTCGCGCAGGCCCGGCACCGAGTGCTCGAAGATGTCGCCGAAGTACTCGTCCATCGAGATCGGCTGGCCGGAGCGCTGCTTCGATTCGTACCAGCGCCGGATGCCGCGCTTGCCGTCGGGGTCGATGGCCCAGGTCAGCGCGACCCAGAACTCGGCCTCCTCCCACACCTGCCCGGGGTTGGCGCCTAGCGTGCGCTCGTGGGCCTGACCGGCACGGCGCTCGAACTCCAGCCGCACCGGTTGTCGGAAGCCGATCCAGGTGCCGGCGTGCGTCTCCTGGCTCATCAAGTCATGGCGTTCGGGGCCGTGGCCCATCGGCAGCACGTAGTCGGCCCACTGCGCGGTCTCGGACCAGGTCGGCGTCAGCGCGACGTGGCAGCCGATGCGGTTCTCCTCCTCGAACATCTCGATCCACGAGCAGCCGTCGGGATTGGTCCAAATCGGGTTGTAGACGCGCGTGAAGTAGACCTCGAGGCGCTTCTTCTGCTCGCGCAACAGGTGCGGCAGCAGGAACGACATCTCGTAGTGCGAGAGCGGCCACTGCAGCGGGAAGAGCACCTCGCTCCAGTGCGCCTGCGCCGGCGGGTTCTGCGAGGGCTTTGGCGCGAACTTGTCCCAGGTGTTGGGGTTGACCCCGCCCGGTCGACCGATGCTGCCGGTCAACACGTGCAGGAACAACAAGCAGCGCGCGACCTGCCAGCCGCCGAGATTGCCGCTGGCGGCCGAACGCCAGACGTGGCTCGTGAAGCGCGTGCCGGCGCGCTGGATCTCGTCGGCGATCCGGCCGACCGTGTCGGACGGCACGCGGCACTCCTCGGCCGCGAACTCGCTCGTGTACGCGTCGTAGTGCTTCGCGAGCGCCGACAGGAACGTCTCGAAGTCCGCATCGGCATGCCCGGTGCGCTCGCCCGGCGCGAGGCGCTCCAGCGCCTGCTGCCAGTTCGTCCAGCGCCGCACGAAATCCCGATCGATGGCACCGCGCCGCAAGAGCTCGCGTGCGATCGCGAGCAGCAGCGCGGCCTCGGATCCCGGCCAGGGCGAAACCCACACGTCGGCGCGCGAAGCGGTGTTCGACAGCCGTGTATCGAACACGGCCAGCCGCGCGCCGCGCTCCTTGGCCTCGACGATGCGCTGCGCGTGCGGGTTGAAGTAGTGGCCGGTCTCCAGGTGCGCCGAGATCAGCAGCAGGAACTCGGCTCCGGCATAGTCGGGCGACGGGCGATCCGCGCCCATCCACAGCGTGTAGCCGAAGCGCGCCGAGCTCGAGCAGACGTTGGTGTGGCTGTTGTGGCCGTCGACGCCCCAGGCCTGCAGCATGCGCAGCACGAAGTGGTCCTCGCCGGGGCGCCCGACGTGGTACATCACCTCTTCGCGTCGATTCTCGTCGAGCGCCTTGGCGATGCGAGCGCCGATGTCGGCCAGCGCCTGCTCCCAGCTGACAGGCTCGAAACGACCGCTGCCGCGCGGTCCGGCGCGTTTCATCGGCTGCAGGATCCGATCCGGATCGCGCACCTGGTTCAGGGTGGCCGGGCCCTTCGCGCAGGTGCGGCCGCGCGATCCGGGGTGCACTGGATTGCCCTCGAACTTGGCGATCGCGCCGTCCTGCTTGTCGACGAAGGCGAGCAGTCCGCAGGCCGACTCGCAGTTGAAGCAGATCGTCGGCACGATCGCATAGTGGCGCTCGACCCGCGTCGGCCACTGTTGCGGGTCGTATTCGACCCAGTCGTCCCAGTTCTCCGGCCCCGGGCCGACCGCCAGGTCCCAGGGGCTCTCGCGGCGGAATCCGGTCTGCGTGGCCATGCGGGTCGAGGGCGGAGTGGACATCAGGAAATCGGGAGGGCCTGGCCGGCGCGCACGAGCACGTCCTTCTCGACGTACAGCCCGACCAGGGCGGCCAGCGCGGCCGCCGATTGCAGCCAGGCGCTCCACTCCGCGACCGGTCCGGTCGAGTCGGCGGTGTACACGAGCACGAGCAGAGTGAGCGGCAGCAACAGGCCCAGGCCGAGGCCGCCGAGCTTGTGCCGGCGCGCGTAGGGACCGCGCTCGATCAGATCGAGTGCCTGGCCGTATTCGCGCTCGCGTCCGACCGGCGCGCGCATGCGCTTGGTGACCGCCTGCATCAGGCAGGCGAGCAGCGCGCCCGCCAGCGCCAGGAACGCGATGCCGACGTGCTCGGCTCGCATGCCCTCGGCCAGGCCGGGCACGCGCGCGACGAGCAGCACGCAGGCGGAGCCCGCGATCAGGGACTGCAGCACGAGGTGGGAGAACATCCCGCGCATCATCCATAGCGGCCGGCCCTTGGCCTGCGCGAACAGGAAGGCCGTGTAGCCGGCGGTGAGCACCCCGAACAGGGCCGTCAGCGCGGCCAGCCCGCTGCGCCACAGGCCTGCGGGGAAGGTCTCGAACCAGGCCATGCCGAGCCACGCCGACACGAGCGCGCTGTAGCCGATCAGGATCCACGCGCCCTTGACCAGCCACGAATCCCAATTCGGGTGCGTCAGGATCAGCAGGAAGCGCTCGGGGCGCTTGAGGTCCACGACGAGCAGGGCGGTCGTCACGAGCAGGAAGACCAGCGCGAGCAGCGCGAGCGCGAGAACGGCGCGCGGCTCTCCCGCGGTCAGGACCGGCATGCCGGCCAGAGCGAGCCCGCCGGCGATCGCCTTGGTGAGCAGGTAGAGCGAGACCTTCCAGCCCCACATCGGCTGCTGGTCGATGTCGTAGGTCGTGCGTGCCTGCGCGCGTTCGTCGAGCGTGGCCAGGAAGCGCGACGCTTCGTGCTGCGGACCTTCGATCTGGTTCGACCACAGGTATCCGCCCGCCGGACTGGTCTCGGTCGGCTGGATCGCGCTCGGGTCCACTTCGCGATACCAGACATTCGGCTGCGTGCCGGCCTCGGTCTTGCGCGCCTCGAGTTCGCCCATCGCGCGCAGTCGCGCGACCATCGATTTGGGATCGTCGAAGTCGCCCGGGATGATCGCCTCGGTCGGGCAGACCACGGCGCAGGCCGGCGCGAGACCGCGCTCGGTGCGGTGCTCGCAGAAGTGGCACTTCTGCGCCGTGCCGTGCTCCGGATGGATGTAGAGCGCGTCGTATGGGCAGCCCTGCATGCAGCTCTTGCAGCCGATGCAGAACTTCGGGTCGACGTCGACGATGCCATTGGCATGTTTCGTCAGCGCCTGCGTCGGGCAGATCGTCACGCACGGCGCGTTCGTGCACTGGTTGCAGCGCAGCACCGCGAAGTGGCGCTTGACCTGCGGGAATTCGCCGGTCTCCGTGTACTTGACCCAGGTGCGGAACGAGCCGACGGGGACGGCGTTTTCCGACTTGCAGGCCACCGTGCAGGCGTGGCAGCCGATGCAACGGGAATGGTCGATGACGAAGCCGAGTTGCAAGGAGGGGCTCTGGGACCTGGGCTGCCGCGGGGCGACGGGGGGGCGCAGGATTCTAGCCGCGCACGCCCTCCGACTCCCGTGCCTGCCGCGTTCGATGCGCTACCATGGATGGATGCCAGCCCCGATCGAGCGCCTCGTCGAGGACCTTTGCCGCGAGTTCCGGCGCGACGCGCGAGCGCCCGCCGCAGCCGAGCTGCTCGCCCGCTACGCACTCGGGAACGAGGATTGGCGCCCCTACAGCTTCTTCGATCCGCAGCACTACACGCGGCACCAGATCGAGCGCAACGCGGAGTTCGAACTGCTCGTGCTGTGCTGGGGCGTCGGTCAGGCCAGCCCGATCCACAACCACGAAGGGCAGAACTGCTGGATGGCGGTCGTCGAAGGTGAGATCGACGAGCTGCAGTACCATCATGCGGCCGGCTCGCCGCCCGTGCTCGGACGCCAGGCGCGCCTGGGACGGGGCGAGGTTGCGTTCATCCGCGATGAGATCGCGCTGCACGTCGTGCGCAGCAAGCCGGGCACGAGCGGGGTTTCGCTGCACCTGTACTCGAAGCCGTACGACGCCTGCAACGTGTACTGCGAGCGCACCGGGGTGATCGCCCGCAAGAGCCTGAGCTACGACTCGATCCGGGGCCGTCGCGTCGAAACCAGCCAGGTCTGATTCGGGCCCGGCGATCTCGGCCGAAAGGAAGGGGCGCGCGCACCTTGCGATGCGCGCGCCCGTCGCTTTCTCTCTCCCGCGAAGCTCGCCTGGCCGGCGCGCCCGAGGCGCGTTCAGCGAGCTTGGGGGTCTCGGGGAAGCCGAAGGTCCGCACCGGCCCGGCTGAGCCGAGCGCACGAGCGGACCCCGAACGGGTGCGTCCCTGCGATCTGGAGAGCGCAACTGGAGCGCGATATCGGGGGAAAAAACCGGAAAAACTGTTCCCGCAGCGAACTTTCTTGTGCCCGCCTTCCCTTGACCCCCGCGGAAGGCCTCCGCTACCCTCTTCGCCCTTCCCCGGCAGGGGAGCCCATTCGGCACGGGGCGGTGTAGCTCAGCCCGGTTAGAGCAGCGGCTTCATAAGCCGCGCGTCGGGGGTTCAAATCCCTCCACCGCTACCACTTTCGCTCGCGGGCGGCCGGCCTTCCGGAACCGGGCCGGGGCCCAGCTCCGCGCAACCGCGCAGCGCTTCGATCACCAACGCGATGTGCGCATCGGGTTCCACGCCCAGTTCGCGCAGGCCGGCCTCGACCTCCGGCCGCTCGACGCCGCGCGCGAAGCCGGGGTCCTTCAGGCGCTTGCGAACGCTGCGCGGCTCGAGGGTCGCCAGACCGTCCGGGCGCACGCGTGCGCAGGCCACGACGAAGCCCGTCAGCTCGTCGCAGGCGAGCAAGGCCCGGGCGAGCAGCGTGTCGCGCGGCACACCCCAGCCCGTGTAGTGCGCGGCGATGGCGCGCGCGAGCTCGGGTTCGCCGCGCTGCTCGAGCCAGGCGACGATGCGCCGCGGGTGTTCGGCGGGCCAGCGCTCGTAGTCGGCGTCGTGCAAGAGTCCCGCCAGCGCGAAACGCCCGTGCTGGTCGGGCTCGGCACCGTGCCGTTGCGCGACGGCGCGCATCACGCATTCGACCGCCAGCGCGTGGCGGCGCAGGCTCTCGCCCGCGGTCCACTCGCACAACAGCGCCCAGGCCTCGGGACGCTCGAGCGGACCGGCTGGCATGGCCGCGCTACTTGAGGAACAAGAGCTCGCGGTACTTCGGGAGCGGCCAGTGCGTGTCGCCGACCAAGGCCTCGAGCTGGTCGCAGAGCGCGCGCGTTTCGCGCATCGCCGGGACGACCTTGTCGCGATAGCTCTCGGCCGCCTTGAGCGCGCTGCCTTCCAGCTCGTGCGCCTGCGCGTTGACCTTGGCCAGGCGGTCCGCGGCGCCCTTGAGCTGATTCGCCTTCGAGGCGACCTCGGTCAGGAGTTCCTCCAGCGCGCCTTGATCGGCCTTGGGCGCGGCCTGCCGCACGGCGGACAGGCTCTCGGCCATCTCCCGCGCAGCGGCCTGCGCGACCGGCAGCACGATCGTGGCCGCGATGTTCGCCAGCGAGTGGGCCTCGACCGCCACGCGGTGCGCGTAGGCCATCAGCAGCACGTGCTGCCGCGACTCCAGCTCACGCCGACTGAGCACGCCCAGGCGCTCGAACAGCTCGGCATTCTTCTTCCCGCCGAAATCGGCGAGCGCGGCCGGCGTGTCCTTGCGATTGAGCAGTCCGCGCCGCGCGGCCTCGTCCTGCCACTCCTGCGAGTAGCCGTCACCGTTGAACAGGATCCGCTCGTGGCGCTTGAGCGTCTCGCGCACGACGGCCTCGATCGCCGCGCGCCGATCCGCGCCCTTGCCCTTCGAGCGCTTCTCGATCTCGCCGGCCACGTGGTCGATCGAATCGGCGACGGCGGAGTTGAGCACGATGTTCGGGTACGCGCAGGACTGGCTCGAGCCCACGGCGCGGAACTCGAACTTGTTGCCGGTGAACGCGAAGGGCGAGGTGCGGTTGCGGTCGGACGTGTCGCGCGGCAGGGGCGGCAGCGTCGAGACGCCGAGCTCGAGTTCGCCCTTCTTGCGACCCTTGAGCTCCTTGCCGCCGATCAGTGCGCGCACCAGCCCCTCGAGCTCGTCGCCGAGGAAGATCGAGATGATCGCCGGCGGCGCTTCGTTGGCGCCGAGCCGATGGTCGTTGCCGGCGTGCGCGATCGACGCGCGCAGCATGTCCTGGTGCAGGTCGACTGCGCGCAGCACGACCGACAGGAACACCATGAATTTCAGGTTCTCGTGCGGCGTGTGCCCGGGGTCGAGCAGGTTGTTGCCCTCGTCGTCCGCCAATGACCAGTTGTTGTGCTTGCCCGAACCGTTCACGCCCGCGAACGGCTTCTCGTGCAGCAGGCACTTCATGCCGTGGCGTTCGGCGGTCGATTGCATGATCTCCATGCACAGCATGTTGTGATCGATCGCAACAGGCGCGGGCTCGAAGATCGGCGCCATTTCGTATTGCGCGGGCGCGACCTCGTTGTGGCGCGTCTTGGCCGGGATGCCCAGGTTCCACAGCTGCCGCTCGCAATCGACCATGAAGGTCATCACGCGTTCGGGCGTCGCCGCGAAGTAGTGGTCCTCGAGCTCCTGGCCCTTGGGCGGCCGCGCGCCGAGCAGGGTGCGACCACAGGCGACCAGGTCCGGGCGCAGCGCCCAGAGCGAGGCGTCGACCAGGAAGTACTCCTGCTCGACGCCCAGCGTCGGGAACACGCGCCGCACGTTCGGTTCGCCGAGCAATCCGAGCAGGCGGCGCGCCTGCTTGTCGAGGGCTTCGGCCGAGCGCAGCAGCGGCGTCTTCAGGTCGAGGGCCTCGCCGGTCCACGAGCAGAAGGCGGTCGGGATCGTCAAGGTTGCGGCCGACCCGTTGCGACGCAGGAAGGCCGGCGAGGTCGGATCCCAGGCCGTGTAGCCGCGCGCCTCGAAGGTCGCACGGATGCCGCCCGACGGAAAGCTCGACGCATCCGGCTCGCCGCGAATCAGCTCCTTGCCGGAGAATTCCGCGATCGCGCTGCCGTCCGCCTTGGCTACCAGGAATGCGTCGTGCTTCTCGGCGGTCATGCCGGTCATCGGCTGGAACCAGTGCGTGAAGTGCGTGGCCCCGTTCTCGATCGCCCAGGCCTTCATCGCGCTGGCGACCGCGTCGGCGATCGAGGCGTCGAGCGCTTCCCCGGCCTCGATCGTTCGGCGCAACGCCTTGTAAATCGGCTTGGGGAGCCGCTGTCTTTGCACGGCGTCGCTGAAGACGTCCGAGCCGAACGACTCGGTCGCGCTGACCGGCGCAGTGACGTGCGTGGCGGGCGCGGTGCGGGTAGCGAGGGCGGAGAGTGCGGACTGGCGGGGTGAGGAGCTCATGGCGGAGGAGTCGGGAAGCACGCGCTCGGCGCCCGGGTCCGATCGAAGGCCCGGGCGTGGGTTCTGGATCCGTGAAGAGGCCTCCCGATCCGCGCGAAGGTAGCGCGTCCGCTGGCCCTCGCACAAGCGGCAGTTTCTTGCGCTTCCCGGGCCCCGTCGCCCGAGCGCTCGCCATTTTTTCCTTGCAGGCAGGGGGGTGCTCCGGAAAAAAGAGTGTCCGCCCGAGGGAGCCGAGCCTGTGTGCCGGTGCGACCTCGGGAGCCCGGCTCGCAACCCGCGCGCCGGACTGCCTCGGAGTGCCCCATGCAACCTGTTGACTTCGATTCCTCAGACCTGCGCGACGACCCACTGCTGCCGGAGACGGGCTACGAGACCGCCAGCGCTCTGGATCGCGACGATGTCCGTGGCGGTGAGGACGACGATTTCGAGTCCGACGCCGAGGACGACGACGAAGAAGACGACGAAGAGGACGACGAAGAGGCGGAGGACTCGGACGAGGAATTCGAAGAGCTCGAGGACGAGGACGAGGCCGATTCGGACGATGACCTCGACGACGACGAGCAGGACGACGACGAAGAAGAAGACGACGAGGACGAGGACGAAGAGGACGAAGAGGAGGACGACGACGAGGAAGGCGAGGACGACGACCTCGAGTACTTCCTGGGCGACGGCGACGACGATTAGTCGCGGGGGCGACGCCGCGAGCGCGCCGGACTGCTAGCATCGTGGCTGCCGTGCCACCCGCCGCAGTCTCGCGGGGGGCACTGGAATCGCCATGTCGACCCCTACCAATTCCCCTCCGCTGGCGCGCCCCGCGCGATCTCACAAGGTCTACCGCTCCGTCGAGTTCGCCGGCCGCACGCTCCAGGTTCCCTTTCGGCGCGTGCACCTCGATGGCGCTCCGGGTCAGATCGACCTGTACGACTCCTCGGGTCCGACTCAACCGAATGGCACGCGTGGACTGCCCGCGCTGCGCGCGGAGTGGATCGAGCCGCGGCTGAAGCGCCGCGACACCGTGCCGACACAGCTTGCCTATGCGCGGGCCGGCATCGTGACCGAGGAGATGGCATTCGCAGCCGCGCGCGAGGGCGTGTCGAGCGAGTTCGTGCGCGCCGAGATCGCCGCCGGCAGAGCGATCCTGCCAGCCAACATCCGGCATCCCGAGTTGGAGCCGATGCTGATCGGCCGCAAGTTCCTGGTCAAGATCAACGCGAACATCGGCAACAGCGCGGTGGCTTCCGACATCCAGGAAGAGGTCGCCAAGCTGCAGTGGGCGACGCGCTTCGGCGCCGACACGGTGATGGACCTGTCGACCGGCAAGGACATCCATGCGACCCGCGAAGCGATCCTGCGCAACTCGCCGGTGCCGATCGGTACCGTTCCGATCTACCAGGCGCTCGAGAAGGTCGGCGGCAAGATCGAGAAGCTGGGGATCGACGAGTTCCTGCGCACGCTGGAGGAACAGGCCGAGCAGGGCGTGGACTACTTCACGATCCACGCCGGGGTGCTGCTGCGCTACGTGCCGCTCACCGCCGGTCGTGTCACGGGCATCGTCTCGCGCGGCGGTTCCATCCTCGCGCGCTGGTGCCTCGCGCACCATCGGGAGAACTTCCTGTACACGCACTTCGACGAGATCTGCGCGCTGATGAAGCGCTACGACGTCTCGTTCAGCCTGGGCGACGGATTGCGGCCGGGTTCGCTGGCCGACGCCAACGACGCCGCGCAATTCGCGGAATTGGAAACGCTGGGCGAGCTGACGCGCGAGGCCTGGAAGCACGGCGTCCAGGTGATGATCGAGGGGCCGGGCCACGTCCCGATGCACCAGATCCGCGAGAACATGGACAAGCAGCTCGCGCTGTGCCACGAGGCGCCGTTCTACACGCTCGGCCCGCTGGTCACGGACGTGGCTCCGGGCTACGACCACATCACCTCCGCGATCGGCGCCGCGATGATCGGCTGGTACGGCACGGCGATGCTCTGTTACGTGACCCCCAAGGAGCACCTCGGTCTGCCCGACCGCGATGACGTGCGGGCCGGCGTGATCGCCTACAAGATCGCGGCCCACGCCGCCGACGTCGCCAAGGGGCACCCGGGCGCGCGCGCCTGGGACGACGCGCTGTCGCGCGCGCGTTTCGATTTCCGCTGGGAGGACCAGTTCGAGCTCAGCCTCGATCCGGAAACGGCGCGCGCGTACCACGACGAGACGCTGCCCGCGGAAGGTGCCAAGAGCGCCCACTTCTGCTCGATGTGCGGCCCGCAGTTCTGCTCGATGCGCATCACCGAGGACCTGCGCGCCTTCGCCGCGGCGCAGGGCTTGTCGGAGCAGCAGGCGCGCGAGCGCGGCCTGGCCGAGAAGCGCGCGGAGTTCGAGCGCGCGGGCGGCGCGCTCTACGTCTGAACCGGCTGGTGCCGCACCAATCGGGCCGGCGCGAAGGCGCGCGCGAACGCGCCCGTCGGCGCGTGCACTCCGTCGGCGCGATCCAGCAGGCAGGCGGCGGCCAGCCGACCGACCGCGATCGAGCAAGTCATGCCGTGCCCGGCCAATCCGGCCGCCCAGTGGAGCCCCCGCACGTCGGGGTCGGGGCCGATGCAGAAGCGCTCACCATCGCCGCTGAACGCGCGCAGACCTGACCAGTAGTGCGCCGGGATTCCGAGCGCGACGCCGGGCAGGAAGCGTGACGCCTTGCGCTGGAGCTCGCCGCGCAGCGCCGGATCGGCCGAGTTCCGGTCGGGGGCAATCGGCTGTTCGTCGCACGGCGAGAGCAGCAGGCCGTCGCCGTCGCGACGCGCGTAGAACGGGTCGGAACCTGTCCAGACGATCGGAGCCCGCGGCGGCACGCCCGTCGCGCCGCGCGTGACGAGCAGGTGCCGGCGCGTCGTCTGGAGTTCGACACGCGAGCCGAGTTCGCGCGCTAGCACTTCTGTCCAAGCCCCGGAGGCGAGCACGAGGGCCGCGCACTCCAGGCGCGCGCCGCCCGCGAGCACCAGCTCGAAGCCGCGCGGCGTCCGCAGCGCCTGTTGCACGGCGGCGCGACAGTGCAGGCGGGCGCCCGCGGCGCGCGCTGCGCGTGCGAACGCCAGCAGCAGCGCCGCGTTGTCGAGCCGCCCTTCGTCGGCGAACCACAGGCGCACCCCGGGGGGGGACGCGAAGTGGGGGGCCAGCGCGCGCGCGCGCCGCTCATCGAGCCGCTCGAAGCCGCGTCCGTCCGCGCACTCGGTCGCCTGTCGTTCGAGTTCGACAGCCGCTTCGCCTTCGGCCGCGAGCAGCAGGCCGGTCGGCTCGAGCAGCGGCTGCGAGCAGAAGTCGGGCGGCGGAGCGCGCAGGAAGCCCGCGCTCTCGCGCGCGAAGGCGGAGACGGCGGGGTCGGGGGTCAGCGTGCGCAGGATGGCGGCGTTGAGTCGGCTCGAGACCGTTCCCAGGGCCGGCTCGCGTTCGAGCAACACGACCTCGCGCTCGCCCGCGCACGCCAGGGCCCAGGCCGTCGAGAGCCCGGCCGCTCCGCCGCCGACGATCGCGATCTTCGTTCGCTGCACGGCGTGAAGCTAGTCCGGAGCGCGCGAGCGCGCCAGGGAGCTTCTCGTCACTCGAAGGGGAAGTGACGATCGAGCGTGATCACGAGCTCGATCGGGTTGTCGCCGTCTGGGATCGTCACGGTCGTCAGGGTCTTTTTGCACCAGTGGAAGTCGCCGTTGCGGAACCACCAGTAGCCGATCGGGTCGGCCTGCTCCGCAGTGGCCTTCGTGTAGGCATGCTGAACCACCGAGAGTGCAAGGTCGCGGATCGCATGCTCGTCACCCTTCAGCGGCAACACTTCGCGCAGCGAGCCGGCGACTTCCAGCAGTTTGGCGTCGAGGTACGCCTTCGGATCGGACGACGGGACGCGGCGTTTGACCTCGTAGAAAATGGGCATGTGCTCTCCTCATCTCGAACTCGAACGAGCCGGTTGACGGGCGGGCAGAGCCGACCTGTCGACTCGACCGAACGCGAGACTCCAGCTCAGCGTGGAGGGGCGGGCGAGCCGCGCACGCCGAGGCCCGTACCGAAGGCGAAACGGAACTGAAAGCCCCTGCCGAGCGTCTCCAATTCGCCGGGCGTGTCGGCCACTCCTACATAGTGCTCGGTCGGAAGGACGAACAGCACCGCACTCTCGAGACTCGCGAGGGCATTGCCGTCGAGAGATTCGTACTGCCGGAATGCCAGGCAAATTCCCTCGTGACCGAGCGGGCCCATTGCGCCGCACAGCGCCTCCATGGTCACGCCGCTGCGGGAGGGATTCGCGACCCTTCCGCGAAAGGCGGCGTGCAATTCACCCAGTGAGGGCAAGCGCATGCCGTAGTAGTTGCAGGCCGCTTCCAACATGGACCGCGGCAGGCACACGCGCCTCTCGTCGTCCGGCGCGGCTCGCTCGATCCCCAGGTACGCGAGTCTCTCGGGGTCTGCATTGAGGAACTCGTGCACGTGATGCACGCGCACCGGCTCCGGCAGGATCCACAACTCACCGCCGAGTTCGGCGTAATCACCGTCGTACTCGGCGAGCGCAGCCTCCCCGCGCAGCTCGGCTCCCGGTCGGAAGCTCTGCATGGAACTCAAGAGCTCCGCCGCGGGCGCGCGCAGCGTGATATGCAGCGGATCCGCCAGGTAATCCTCGCCCACGCGGTGATCGCGCTGCGCCAGCACGGCACCGGTCGAGGAGAGGCTCTCGAATCGGTATTGTCCCGGAGGGAGCGCCGAACCGACCGCGATCAACTCGGGGCGCTGGAGCCGGGGGTCTTTCGTGAATCCGCCGTTGCGGAGCCAGCGCAGCTCGCTCCCTGGTGTCGGGAGGACGTCCAGCTTGCCGAGCTCCTGCAAGCGCTCCAGCGGAGCCCGCTCGATGCCTGCCGGAAGGAACGCGCTCATGGCCAATGGGCCACCCCAGCGATGCCAGCGCGGAATGAAGTTGCGCTGGAGGTCGGGACTCTGGCGGGCCTCGCGCACTTCGCCCCACACCCGCGCCTCGACCTCGTCGCGCCAGCGCTGGAATTCCTCGAGCAGATCGACCTGCAACTCGCCGGCCGAGTCGCCGGCAAGCCAGCGCTCGGACAGGTCCTGGGTACGCCGCTGCACCTGCAGCAGTTCGCTCAGCACGGACACGGCCGGAGACGGCCCCGTCAGTTCGATGCGCCGAGCTCGTTCCAACGTCTGGGCGATCTCGTCGCGATCCGCACCCATGTCACGCCACTGCAGCGCGATTTGAACCGCGCCCCAGCCGAGCGCGACGAGGGCCGCGGCCGTGGTGACCTTGTGGTGCCGGCGCTGCCACAACGACAGGCGCAACAGCAGGCCCGGCGCCTGCACGGACAGCGGGCGGTGTCCGAGGTATGCGTCGAGGTCCTCGACGAGCGCGCGCAGCTCCGGGTAACGCTCGTCGGGCAGGCGCGCAAGCGCGCGGTGCACGATCAGTTCGAGCCCGGCCGGAACGAGCGGCTCGGTGCGTCGCAGCGGCACGGGCTCGGCGCGCGCGATCGAGTTGAGCATCAGCGTGTGCGTCTCGTGCAGGAACGGATTCCACAGCGCGAGCAGCTCGTAGGCGATCACGCCGAACGCGAACTGGTCACTGCGCGGGTCCTTGCCGGTATGGCCGCTCTCGATCTGTTCCGGCGCGACGTAGGCGGCCGTGCCCATCAGCACGGTCGTGATGCCGACCCCGGACTCCGCCAAAGCAGCCGCGTGCGCGAGTCCGAAGTCGATCAGCACGGGCGAGGGCTGCCCGCGCTCGTCCATCCGCAGCAGCACGTTGGCCGGCTTGACGTCGCGGTGCACGACACCTTGGCCGTGACAGTACGTCAGGGCATCGCCGAGGCGGCGCAGCAGCTTGACACGGGCCTCGTAGGGGCGCAGCGCATCGGCGTAGGGGCCTGCGCGCTCCAGTTGCTCCGCGGTCGGTGGGATGACGTTGCGCGGGAGACCGCTGCGCCGGATGTCCTCCGGCGGCAGCATGCGCTCGCGCAGCGCGGCAATCACGTGGGAGAGGGGCGGTCCGTCCACGTGCTCGGTCGCGACCAGGTCGTACCCGTCGATCGAAGCGACTTCGTGGATCCGCAAGACGCCCGGATGGTCGAGGCGCGCCAGCGAACGGCCTTCGTGCAGCAGCCAGTCGCGCTGGCGCGCACTCAGCACCGAGCCCTGCGAAAGGACTTTCAGCGCGACGGTTCGCTGCAGTTCCGGATCGCGCGCCAAGAGCACGAGCGACGAGCCGCCCTTGTCGATTTCGCGCTCGATGATGTAGCGCCCGACGCGCTCCGGCGCCTGTCGCGGCGCCGCTACCGGCGGTACGTCGAAATCGCGCAGCTCCTGGCCCAGCGCGTGCACTTCTTCCCAGGTGCGAATGCGTGCCAGCAGCGGTTCGGCCTGCGCGCCGGCCTCGAGAACGAAGCTGGCTGCTTCCAGGGTTTCACCGGCCTCGCGCCGCCTGACGTAATCGACGAACAGGCGCGTGGCCAGCGAATCGTCGTTCATGATTCTCTGCCGCCCCGGCGGCTCACGGAGCCCGTAAGGAAGGGAGCTTTCGCTGGAGCTGGCCGAGCGCCCGGGCGTGGATGACACGCGCGCTGTCACGGGACAGCGCGAGCATCGATTCGATCGAAGTCCATTCGACCTTTGAAACCTCGCGCAAGTGAAGGACGGCTCGCGCGACTTCGTCCAGCTCCTGCAGCGCGTCGATCAACCGCAGGTAGGCGTCGGCGCGCTCGGCCTGGTCCAGAGGCGATGGCTCCGCGGCCTCCGCCGCGGCGAGAACGTCGGCAGGCTCTCCCCTGTGCTCGCGCTGCAAGTCGCGGCACTGTGCGCTGTGGCGGCGCAGGACGTCGCGCAGCGTGTTCAGCGCCAGCGTGTGCAGCCACAGGGTGAAGCGGCCCGGGCGATCGTCCTGGAAGTCGGCCAACCCCTTCCAAGCCTGGATCAGCGTCGACTGCAGCAGATCCTCGGCCCCCGTGCGCCCGCCGAGGCGGTTGCGGAGGGCATTCGACAACGCCTTCCCGAGCACGGGCTGGTAGCGCTCGTAGATCTCGTTCCAGGCGGATTGATCTCCTGCGCGCGCGCGCGTCAACAGAACTCCCGTACTGGCCCCGGACTCAACCATCGATCACTCGAAGCTCCTACTCCCGATGGTCCGAGATGTTACCCGATCGGTCTACCGGGCGCCCTGCTCGTCCGCGCCGGGACTCGGCAGCACCAGCCCGTCCCGGCTCAGGTTCGCGACGCGCGCGAGCGCGCAGATCACCAGGCTGTGCGCGATCTCGCCGCTCTCGACGCGCGCGAGCGCCTGCTCGAACGGCACGACCTCGACGCGCAGGTCCTCGCCCGGATCCGGTTCGAGCTCGTGCGTGCGCACGGCACCCAGCGCCAGCCAGTGGTGGCAGCGATTGTCGTGGAAGGCCGGATTGGCCTCCACCGAGCCCAGGTAGATCCACTCGGAGGCCGTGTGGCCTGTCTCCTCGCGCAATTCGCGCTGCGCGGCCGCCAGCGAATCCTCGCCCGTGTCGATCACGCCCCCGGGGATCTCGGTCGTCACCCGCCCGGTGCCGAAGCGGAACTGGCGCACGAGCACGATCTCGCGCGCGCGGGTCAGCGCGACCACGTTGACCCAGTCGCGCGTCTCGAGCACGACGCGCGTCATCGTTCGGCCGGTGCGCGGGTTCTCGACCTCGTCGTAGCGCGCCTTGCACACCATCAGGTCCGGCCCCGGTCGGCTGTCGAGCTTCGGCCAGGGGAGTGGTCCGTCCACGGGCGCCGCGGCATCGTTCATGCGTGCAGTCTAGCCGCGATCGGCTACCCTCTCGCGCCCTCGATGCGCGACCGACACGCCTTGCACTCCGCGCAACCGGCACTGCTCGCGGCGCAGGTCTGCTTCGGACTGTTTCCGGTCTTCGGCAAGCTGGCGATGCACGAAGTCGGGCCGCGCGCGCTGACCGCGCTGCGCATCGCGGTCGGGGCGCTGGTCCTTGGAGGGCTGGCCTTGCTGCGCGATCCGCGTGCTTTCGCCGCCGCGCGCCGCGAGTGGAAGCGGCTGCTGGCCTGCTCGCTGCTCGGCATCGTGCTCAATCAGGTGCTGTTCCTCGAGGGCGTGCACCGCTCCAGCGCGCTGCACGCCGGCCTGATCGTGTGCACGATCCCGGTCTTCACGTACCTGATCGCGGCCTCCTTCGGCCAGGAGCGCTGGTCGGCGCGGCGCGCAGCCGGCATCGGCATCGCGCTGGCCGGCTGCGCGTGGCTGGTGCTCGCGCGCGGGACTCGCGGCGCGAGCGGTTCGGCTCCGCTGACGGGCGATCTGCTGATGGTCGCCAATTGCCTGCTGTATTCGGGCTATCTCGTGCTGTCGCGGCCGTTGCTGCGCAGCCTGCCGCCGCTCGTGCTGATCGCGTGGGCCTACGCGCTGTGCGTGCCTTGGGCGCCGTTCCTGTATGCGAGCGCAGCGCCCGACTACGCGGAGCTGGACGCGTTGGACTGGGCCTCGCTCGCCTACGTGCTCGTGTTCCCGACCGTCGTCGCGTACCTGTTGATCTCGTACGCGCTCGCGCGCGTGTCGGCCTCGACCGCCGCGATCTACAACTACCTGCAGCCGCTCGTCGCCGGCCTCGGCGCGTGGTGGATGCTCGGTGAAACGCCGAGCGCCGCGGCCGGGGTGGCCGCGGCGCTCCTGTTCGCCGGCATCTGGCTCGTCACGCGCGACGAGCGGGGTGCGACGACTACGGCTGGTACGTCTCCGCGCCCGTGAGTCCGCCGCCGACGACGAGGATCGTGCCATCGGCCAGCGGCTCGAGCACCGGCAGCAGGCGGGCGCCGGCCAGCGCGCCGGTGGCTGCGACGCTCGTGCCGTCGTAACGGTCGGCGGCCGTCAGCGCGTTGAACACGAAGCCCGTCGGATTCGACAGGTCGAGCGTGACCTGCACGCCGCCCGCGATCAGCGCGCCGCCGCCGGGCAGCGCGGCCATGCCGGCGAAGGCGCGGCCGGTCGTCAACGTGCCCGCGCTGGCGAAGCCGCCGAAGAAGCCGCTCGTGTAGGCCTGGCAGTTGGTCACGGTGCCCACCTTGAGCTTGGTCAGGTCGCCGGTCGCCAGCGCTTCGGCGAAGTCGACCGTCGCGCCGCCCGCGATCAGCACCTTGCCGTTGGCGAGCTTGACCGCGCTGTGCCCGAGCACGCCGGTGCTCATGAACTTGGGCAGGCCGAAGGAGTTCAGCGTCGCGCTGTACTCGTACGCGGTCGAGGACACGGTGGGGAGGTTGAGGATCGGGATCACCGACAGGCCGCCGGCGACGAGCGCGCCGCCGTTGTTCAGCGCGGTCGACGTGTGCAGGGCACGCGCCTCGAGCATGTTCGGCCCGGCGCTGAACGCGTTCGTGACGGGATCGTACAGCTCCGTCGAGTTCTGCACGCCGGTCAGCAGCGCCAGGATATCGGTGAACGTGAACGTCGCGAAGCCGCCGCTGACGAGCACCTTGCCGTTGCCGAGCAGCGATGCGCCGTGGCCCGCGCGCGCCGCGTTCATCGTCAGCGTGGTCGTCGTGTCGGCGACCGGGTCGTAGACCGCCGCCGCGTTGGTCGGCGCGCCGTCGAGTCCGATGCCGCCGGTGAACAGGATGCGCCCGTCGGCGAGTGCGGTCGCCTGTGACAGCAGACCGACGCCGAAGGTCGCGCCGCCGAGCTCGAATTCCTCGGTGTTCTGGTTGTAGCGCTGCGCGACCGGTCCGGAGCCGCCGACGAGCAGCAGCGTGCCGTCGGCTGCCTTGGCGACGGCGCCGCCCGCGATCGGCAGGTCCGGCGCATCCAGCGTGGCCGTGAACGTGCCCGGCGTGGCCGGCGTCACGCGCACGAGGTTCGAGGCCGCGTCGAAGGCCGGGCCTTGCAGCGCCTGGAACGAGAAGACCTGGCCGATCAGCGTCGGATCCGAGTTGAGCGTGAAGCTCGCGTTGCCCTTGCCCTGCGCGTTCAGCACGCCGAAGAACCCGGGGTAGGCGAAGGACAGGGAAAGGTAGTCGAGCGGGATCGCGAGCGTCGCTCCGGTCGGCAGCGGCGTGACCGCTTCGGACGGCGCGAAGACGACCAGGTACAGGGAGCCTGCGTTGCCCTGCACGGTCAGCGTGGTCGTGCCGGGGGCGGCACCGCCGACCTTGCTCAGCACAGGCGCCTGCGCCAGAGCGGGAACGACGAGGAGGAGGGAGAGCAGCGGGGGGAGGGTCTTCATGGGATTGGATCTTGCAATTGAAGTCTAACGCGGTTGCGGGGCGCGCGGCAGAACGAGTTCGCCTTGCCTGCCGAGCGGCTCGATCCAGCGTTTCGCTGGTCGCGTCTGCCACTCCTCGCGCCAGCGCCGGTGCTCGGGCGTGTCCGGAAATTGCTCTCCGGCGGGGTACGGGTACGCGCTCATGCCGTGGAACGGCAGCGGCTCGACGTACAGGGCCTCCACGGTGTTCGGGTCGCGGTCCTTGGCCCAGCCGTCCAGGAACAGCAGGTAGTCGCGCTTCCAGCCGGCGCGCAGCGGCGGCAGCCGCGCCGCATCGAAGCGCAGCCGCAGCGCGTCGCCGGAGCCCATCACGACGAATTGGTCGTCGATCGCGTCGAGCAGCGGCTTCACCTCGCCGAGCCGCGTGTACATCCCCGGGTGCTGGTTCCAGCGCGGGAACGGCTCGAGCTCGCTCCACTCGAACCACTCGAGCATCTCCTCGTCGTGCACGCGCACGTTGCGGCTGAAGCCGCGCTCCCACAGTTCGGCTTCGACGGCGTCGAGCGAAGTCGTGACGAACGGAGCGTCGTCGGCATCGACGGCCAGGCGGATCGAGTCCCAGTACAGGCGCAGCGTCGTCGAGATGCGCAGCTTGGATGGGCGCTGCGCGAGCAGATCGCCGACGTCCACGACCATCGTCTTCTGCTTGCCCGCCGGGAAACCGAGCGGCGGTCCGACCGGCTTCCACGAGCCGTCCGGCTGCTCGAGCTCGAGCAGCGGCGGCACGAAGGCGACGTCGCCGGTGCGCGCCGCCGCGACGTTGACCGAAGCGTCGGTCCAGTAGAACCAGCCGGTCATCACCAGCCGCAACCGCTGCGCCGCGGCCAGGCGCGCCGCGTCGAACTCGAGCTCCAGCCACCACGGATCGGCCAGCCCCAGGTACTGGCCTTCCGCGCGACCGCGCAGCGAGCGGAACGGCCGCGCGAAGTCGCCGTCGTCGCGCGCCAGCGACGGCGTCCAGTCGCGGCCGTCGCTGCCGGTCGCGCGCAACGGCGCGAGCGCGTCGCGCACCGTGTGCGTGTGCGCCGCGGGGAAGGGCGGAAACGTGAACCGCTCGTTCGGATGGACCTCGACCTCGGCGGGGTGATCGATCACGTCGAGCCGCACGTGGTCGAGGTAGGTGACCTCGCGCAGCTCCTCGGTGATCTGCAACTCGAGCACCTCGCGGCCGTCGTCGAGGCGCAGCGGGCCGAGATCCTCGCCGCGCACGAACACGTATTCGTCGTGGTCGGGCGGCACCAGCATCCCCGGCGCCATCGGCAGCCCCAGCGGCGTGATGCCGAGCACGTCGGTGATGAACACGTAGCGCTCGCCGTTCCACGTGTAGAGGAACGGGCACGAGCCGCCCAGGCCTTCGGTCTGGTCGAACGCGCGCTCGCTGCCGGCGGGCAGGTCGAGCTCGTATTGCAACACTCCGTTCGGCCAGCGCACGCGCAGCACGTCGAGCTTGGACTGCTTGCCGACGCCGACGAGCTCCGGCTCGCCGCGTTGGTAGATGCGCCTGTAGATCGGGCCCGCGCGGACCTCCGCCACCGCGCCGACCGCGCGGCGGTTGTCCTTGCGGCCGGCCAGCGCGACGCGCACGCCGCGGTTGCCGTTGCCCGCGCCCTTCAGCAACTCGACGCCGGTCACGCTCGAGCGCGCGAGATCGGGCACGCCGTCGTCGTCGAAGTCGCCGCAGACCAGCGCCAGCGCCGTCGCGCCCGCGGGGCCGGCGAACGGTGTCTCCGGTTGCCGGCCCAGGCCGAGGCGTCCCGCGTACAGCACGCCGTCGGCCGGTCCGACGACGTCGACGTAGCCGTCCAGATCGAGGTCGGCCAGCGCGCCGCTCGCGAGCGCGGGGCTCGCGCTCGCCTTGGAGCCGCACGGTTCCTCGCGGAAACCGCCGCCGGGAAGCGCGAGCAGCACGCGCGCGGGCGCGCCCGCGAGCCACAGATCGGGGCGCGCGTCGTCGTCGCAATCGGCGACCTGCGGCGGGGCGGCGGCGGGCACGCCGCGCGGCTCGCCGGCTTCCTTGCGTGCGAACCTGCCGGCGCGCAGGTTGTCGTACAGGCGCCAGCCGTCGGCGCCGCCGAACAGCAGGTCGACATCCTGGTCGGTGTCGTAGTCCTCGGGCACGCACCAGGCCACGGCGCCGAGCTCCGCGAGCCCGGCCTCCGCGGTGACGTCGGTGAACGTGCCGAGCGGGATGTCCGGCGGCGGCGGCGGCGGGATCGGCCGGCCGCGCTGGCGCGCCTCCTCGACCTCGCGCGCGTGGTTCTTCGCGCGTGCATCGACCAGCGCGCGGTCGACGCCGTCGTTGCGCCACAGCCGCGCGCCGAACGCGCCGAGCACGAGCACGTCGACGTCGCCGTCGTGGTCCTCGTCGACGACGACGAAACCGGTCGCCGCGCCCGGCAACGCGGGCAGCGCGAGCTTCGATTCCTCCCACTTCGCGAACGTGCCGAAGCGCACCGGCTTGTCGTTCGGATCCGCGTTCTCGAGCTTCTCCTCCTCTGGCGTGAGCGGCGGCTCGACCTCGACGTACAGCCTCACGCGCGAGCCCTCGGCGACGAGGAAATCCAGCCGGCCATTGCGGTCGAGGTCGAGGCTCGCGATCGCGCCGACCCCGCCCTCGATCAGTTGCCGCGGCTTCCACTCGGGGCCGACCAGCGCATGCACGCCCCGTGCGTCGTACGCGACGAGCGCGTCGGCACCGATTTCGTGGCGTTCCGACTCCTTCGAATTGCCGACCATCACCCAGGTCTCGCTGGGCGAGAGCCGCGCCAAGCGAGCCTCGGCCAGCGCCGCGATCACGCTCGGCGCGGCGAAGCTCGGCGCCGTCGGCGCTTCGATCGCGCGCCGCACCTGCTGCTGCGGTGCGGCCACGAGCCCGAGCGTGCCCTGCTCGAACCCCAACGAGGTGGCCATCACGATGCCGGAGGCCTCGAGGTCGTTCCTGCGCGCGTTGAACTCCGCGGCGGCCTCGTCCTCACCCAGCCGGTAGAGCTCCTGCGCGCGCTGGTGCAGCGCCGACAGGTACCAGCTGCCTCCGAACTCGACACCGCGCTCGATCACGGCCAGGCGCAGCTTGCTCGCGCGGAGCTCGTCGCCCTCATTGCCGCGCGAATCGAGGAGTTCGGCCAGCATCAGTGTCGCGGCGGGGTCGTGCGGTGACAGCTCGAGCACGCGCTCGAAGCTGCGTATCCCCCGGTCGTGGTCCTCGCGGGTCTGGCGCTGCCACCAGCCGTCGCCGTAATGCACGCGCACGTCGTCGGCATCGAGTGCGCGCGCGCGATCGAGGAAGTCCCGGGCCGAGTCGGTTTCGTTGCGGGCCAGCTCGATCTGCGCGGCGCGGATCAGATCCTCCGCCGCGGGGCGGGGCCGCGCGAGCAACGGCTGGAGCGCTTCGAGTGCCGGGCCGAACAGCTCCTTGGCCGCCAGCGCTGCGCAGCGCTCGCGCGCGACCAGCGCCTCGACGTCGAGCGGGGCCGGGGCGTCTTCGCCGCAGCCCGCGCCCAGCATGAGCGCGGTGCACAGGGCGAAAGGGGCGGGCCAGCGTCGGAGGGAGGCACGCATCGCCGTATCCCACCACGCGGGCGCGGGCCTTCCAAGCCTGCTAAGGTGGAGGGTTCCTTCAGGCCGATCCACTCCCATTCGATGAGTCACGACCCCGCACCCGCCGCCCTGCCCTCCGGACCCGTGCGCCTGGCCGGCGTCGGGCTCGACGAGCGCCGGGCGATCGTCGTCGGCGCCTCCAGCGGCATGGGCGCCGCGCTGGTGCGCCAGCTCGCCGGCGAGGGCTATCGCGTGGCCGCGCTGGCGCGGCGCAAACCGGAGCTGGACGCGCTGGCCGCCGCCTGTGCACCCGCCTGCGCCGCGACCGGCGGCGCCGTGATCAGCGCCGTGCACGACGCGGCGAACCTGGCCGAGGTGCCCGCGCTCTTCGAGCGGCTCGTGCGCGAGCTCGGCGGCCTCGACCTGTTCGTCTACGCCGCCGGCGTGATGCCGAAGATCGGCAAGGAGCAGTACGACACCGCGCTCGATCGCGAGATCCTGGCGGTGAATCTCGACGGCGCGATCGCCTGGGGCAACGAGTGCGCGAACTACATGCGCACGCGCCGGCGCGGCACCATCGTCGGCATCTCGTCGATCGCCGGCGACCGCGGCCGCAAGGGCAATCCGGTCTACTGCACGAGCAAGGCGGCGCTGAACACGTACCTGGAGGCGCTGCGCAATCGGCTCAGCGAGTCCGGCGTGCACGTGTGCACGATCAAGCCCGGCTACGTCGACACGCGCATGACGCAGGGCCTGGACAAGCTGTTCTGGCTGATCTCGGCCGAAGAGGCGGCGCGCCAGATCCTCGCCGCCGCGCGCAATCGCGTGAACACGCGCTACGTGCCGCTGCGCTGGCAGGCCGTGGGCACCGTGCTGAAGCTCGTGCCGTCGTTCCTGTTCCGCCGCGCCAGCATCTGATGCCCGCCAAAGCGCTGCTCGCCCCGCCGATCCCGCGCCGCGCGCGGCCCGAGCGCTCGTACGAGCGCGTCGAGGGCTGGGGCATGGCGGTCGGCTCGGACGGCGTCGTGCTGCGGCCGCGCGATGTCGACGAGGTGCGCGCGTGCTTCGAGCAGGCCCGCCGCGAGGGCAAGTCGCTCGGCTTGCGCGGCAGCGGCTGCTCGTATGGAGACGCTTCCTGCAATCAGCTCGGCCACACGCTCGATCTGTCGCGCATGAACCGGCTGCTCTCCTTCGATCCGGCGAGCGGCGTGGCACAGGCCGAGGGCGGCTTCACGATCGAGCAGTTGTGGAAGCACGTCCTGCCGCACGGCTGGTGGCCGAAAGTGGTGTCGGGGACGATGTTCCCCACGCTCGCCGGCGCCGCGGCGATGAACATCCACGGCAAGAACAACTATGCGGTCGGCACGCTCGGCGACGCGATCTCCGAGTTCGATCTCCTGGCTCCGTCGGGCGAACTGTACACCTGCACGCGCGAGCGCAATGCCGACCTCTTCCACGCCGCGATCGGCGGCTTCGGCATGCTCGGCGTGATCACGCGCGTCGTGCTCGGCACCAAGCGCGTGCACTCGGGCGACCTGGAGGTGCGCGCCTTCGCCAGTCGCAACCTGCGCGAGATGATGGAGTACTTCGAGTCGCACAAGGCGAACTCGGATTACCTGGTCGGCTGGATCGACTGCTTCGGGCGCGGGGAGGAACTCGGCCGCGGTCTGATCCACGACGCGCGCTACCTCGACGAGGGCGAGGATCCGCACCCGGAACAGACGCTTCGTCTCGGGCACCAGGAACTGCCGCTGACGATCCTGGGCTTCCCCAAGTCCGAGGTCTGGAAGATCCTGCGCTACTTCTCCAACGACCTGGGGATGCGCGCGATCAACACGGCCAAGTACTGGTCCGGACGCCTCGAGGCGATGGGGGAGCCGCACCGGCAGTCGCATGCGGCCTTCGCGTTCCTGCTCGACTACGTGCCGGGCTGGAAGCTCGCCTACGGCCGCGGCGGCCTGATCCAGTACCAGTCGTTCCTGCCCAACGCGACCGCGCATGCCGCGTACGAGCAGATGATGCGTTGGAACCACGAGCGCGGCTTCGTTCCGTACCTCGGCGTGTTCAAGCGCCACCGGCCCGATCCGTTCTGGCTCACGCATGCCGTCGACGGCTGGAGCTTCGCGATGGACTTCAAGGTCACGGCTTCCAGGCGCGCCGACCTGTGGCGCCACTGCAGCGAGCTGACCCGGATCGTGCTCGAGGCGGGCGGCAAGTTCTACTTCGCGAAGGATCTCGTGATCGCGCCGCGCGACGTGCAAAGCATGTTCCCGGCCGACCGGCTGGCCGCGTTCTCTGCGCTCAAGCAGCGCCTGGACCCCGGCGCGCTGCTGCAGACGGACCTGTGGCGCAGGCTGTTCGAACCATGCTCCTGAGCGTCCTGTTCTCGCTGTGCGCCTGCGCGCCGCAGGAGCCGTCACCGGTTCCGGCGGCGGAGTCGGCTCCGGCGTCCCGGCCGCTCACGACCTTCTCTTTTCGCTGGCCGGCCGGTTCGCGCGGGCGGGTCAAGGAGGCGCAGTCGATCGACGGAGTCGATCTCGCGATGTCGGCGCGAATCGAACTCGTGCCGCTCGAAGGCGGCGAAAGCGTCTTGCGGCGCAGCGAGCCGCGCATCGAGAGCTATCGCGGTTATGGGCCGACGCACCCGTTCGTGATCAAGATGATCACGCGCCTCGAGGAGGCCTCGCCGCTGCAGCCCGCCTTCGCGGTCGGAGCCGCCGGCGAGTGGCGCGGGCTCACCAACTACGCGGAGATCGCCGCCGACCTCGTCGCGCGCCAGGTCGAGGCAGGGCTGGCCCCGGAAGAAGAACAACAGGCGCTCCAGCGCCTGCTCGACCCGGCCGAGCAAGCGCGCGCCGAGCGCAAGGTGCGCGAGCAATGGAATGCCTGGTGCCTGCACTGGCTCGACATGCCGCTGCAGGGCGCGTGGTCGGATACGCGCGATCTGTTGCTGGACCTGCCCTCGGGCAAGCAGGGGCGGACCGGCACGGTCGAGCGGCGCGTGCGCGGCCTGGAGACGCGCGCCGGCGTCTCCTGCTGGCACGTCTCGCGTTTCGAGCAGCGCTCCGGCCCCTGGTTCTTCAAGCACTTCGGCGGCCAGCTGCCGCAGCTCTTGCCGGGTCTGGAGCTGAGCCGCGTGCGCGCCTGCACGCTGCTCGACCAGACCGAGGCCTGGCTCGACGCGGAGACGCTGCGGCCGCTGGAGGTCGTGCGGCGCTATTCGCTGCGCGCCGATCTGAAGCCCGGCGATTCGCAGCAGGAGGTCGAGGCGCGCAAGACCCAGATCGTGACGACCTGGACCTTCGACTGGGAAGTTCCGGCCAAGTGAACCCGGCTCGCGCCGCTACGCGCGCGGGTGCGCCTTGGCGTAGACGTCCTTCAGCCGTTCGATCGACACGTGCGTGTAGATCTGCGTGGTCACCAGGTGTGCGTGGCCCAGCAGCTCCTGCACGCTGCGCAGGTCGCAGCCGCGGTCGAGCAGGTGCGTGGCGAACGAGTGGCGCAGCATGTGCGGCGTCACTCGGCGCGTGATGCCGGCCGCGCGCACTGCGCCGTCGACGATGCGCGCCAGCGAGCGCGTCGTCAGGCGGCCGCCGCGCGCATTGAGGAAGACGGCGCGCGAGCCCGGCCGCGCCATGGCGCTCTGCGTGCGCGCCGGATCGCCGAGGTAGGCGCGCAGCGCGGCGACGGCCGGCGGCCCCAGCGCGGCCAGTCGCTGCTTGTTGCCCTTGCCGCGCACGCGGGCCACACCGCGGTCGAGGTCGAGGTCGGTCGTGTCCAGTCCGACCGTCTCGGCCGCGCGCGTGCCGGCCGAATACAACAGCTCGAGCAGCGCCCGGTCGCGCCGGCCGGCGGCGCGCTTGTGGTTGGGCGCGGCCAACAAACGCTCGACTTCACCGCTTTCGAGGCAGCCGGGCAGCTTGCGCGCGACGCGCGCCTGGCGCAGCCCGTGCGCCGGGTGCGCGTCGATCGAGCCGCGCCGCGCGAGCTGCTTGAACCAACTGCGCGCCGCCGAGAGCTTGCGCTGGATCGACGTGCGCGCGAGCCCGCGCTCGGAGAGATGCGCGAGGTAGAGCCGCAGGTGCCGCGGCGTGACCGCGCGCGGCTCGCGCACCTCGCGCGTCGCGAGGAAGCGGCCCAGCTCGGTGAGATCGGCGCGGTACGCGCGCAGCGTGTGCGCCGAGGCGCCGCGCGCGGAGCCCAGCTCGCGCAGGAACTCGTCGAGCGCGCGCTCGATCGCACCGGACTCGGGCTTGCGGCTCAACGCGGCACGCGCTCCCAGTACTTCGTGCGCTCGAGCGATTGCAGCGCGCTGGTGCGCGCGCCCGGGCCGGAGCTGGCCAACATCACGTGCAGCCAGGGCGCGGCGGCGCGCACGTCCATCCAATAGGTCGCCAGCGTCGCTCGATCCGCGTCGAGCACGTCGAGGCGGTGTGCCTCGAGTTCGCCGAGCCCGACCTCGACCCGCTCGCGTCCGCCGTACACCACGCGTGCCTCGATCGGATCCCACTCGCAGCGGCGCGGGCTGCGCTGCGAGGGCAGGAGACGCAGTGCGATCTCGCGCGGCGCGTCGAACGGGTACGCGCGCAGCAGGCAGGGCAGCGCGTCAAAGAGCGCCATGCCCGGCGCGGCCGGCAGGCGGCCCTCGCGCAAGCCGCCGTCGGGGAAGTACACCGACTCCAGCCAACGCCAGCCGCCCTGCGGAGCAGGCCACAATTGCTTGAAGGATGCGCCGCAGTCCTCCTGCGTGCCGACGCTGAGCTTGAACGGTGCGAGACCGTCGGCGCGCAGGTAGCTCGAGACCGAGTAGTCGTAGTCGTAGTTCTCGGTCGGCACGCGTTCCGACCAATGGTGCTTGAGCACGGCCAGCCCGCCGCTCTCCCGCTTCACCGTCGTGCGCGTATCGACGTGCTCGAGGTTGGTGTAGCACGTCGCTTCGTAGCTGCGCTCGCGGCCGTAGATCTCGTCGCTGGCCGCGTAGACGGCCTTCTCGGCCCGACCGTCGTGCCAGACCGGATCCGCGGCGAAGAGGCCGTCGATCCCCGGTACCGCGCCGGACCCTACACCCAGCGCGTCCGAGCGGCAGGCGGCGAGCAACGCGAGCACTGCGCCGGCGACCGGAGTCAGCGCGGGGGAGGCACGCAGGGAATTCATGCGCGCCATTCTAGGCGCGCGTTCGTGCTACTTCTTCGGCGCAGGCTTGCCCGAACTGCGGGGCAACGGCGTCGCGCGGGCCGCCGCGGGCGCGGCGCTCGGCGCGCGCTGCGGCAGGTCCGCCTGCGCCGAGGCAATCTGCTTGCGCCAACCTTCGAGCAGCGTCTTGCGCGACGCGTGGTTCTCGCCGACCGCAAAGCCCTGCTGTTCCGCCGCGTCGAGCGCGAGGCCCAGGTCGCGCGCCGCCAGCGCCTGTTGGCCGAGATAGGCGAGCGCCTTGTCGAGCTGATCCCGCGTGTCGTTGAGGTCCTTGGTCAGCGCGCCGATCTGCGCGTTGTTGGCCAGCACCGACTTCTCGAGGGCCGCCACGCGATCGGCCAGTGGGGCGTCGGCCTGCGCGGCCGCGGGCGCGGCGGCCTGGGCGCCGGGCGAGGCCGGGCCAGCCAGCAGTGCGACCGAAAGGGCGGAAAGGCAAGCGATTCCTAGGGCGTACTTCATCTCAGCTCCGCTATCGGGCGTTTCGGCACCCGCCTTGAGCCTGCCGGAACTTCGGTAGTTCGGTCGGCGGGAGCCACTAGCATGTACCAGGTTGCCGCCTCGCAGCGCAGCCGTTTCGAGTTCCAGTCGTCCCCCAACCCGCCAGCCATGGAGTCTCCCATGAAGGCTCGCCGTTTTCTGCTCCAGCGTCGCATTTTCGTCCGCTCTGCCGTCTGCCTGCTGCCCGCGCTCGCCTGCGCCGTTCCGGCCCTCGCGCAGGCACCCTGGCTGCCCCAGCCGTTCGCGATTCTGGCCAGTGATCGATCGCTGGCCGACCTCGACGGGGACGGCAAGCTCGACATGGTATCGACGCTCGGGTCGAGCGGGCTCGTGCTCGTGTCGCGCGGAGACGGGCTCGGCGGCTTCGGGCCCTACACGCCGTATTCCATCGGCAATTGGATCAAGCTCAACGGACGCGTCCGCTGCGCCGATTTCGACCTCGACGGCGACATCGATGTCGCGACCGCCGAGCGGATCGAATGGGGCGATGGACTGGGCGGTTTGTCCAACCACGTCGTGATTCCGTGGCCCTTCACGTGGAGCAGCTCCGGCACATTTGAAGTCGGCGACGTGGACGCGACGGGCACGCCCGATCTCGTCGCTAAGAACGGAGCTTCCCTGCACGCGCTGCCCTTGCTCGCAGCGGGCGCCTTCGGTGCGATCGTCGGGAGCCCGGGCGCGACGACCGGATTTTCGTTCGCACTCTTCGACTCGAACCAGGACGGCCTGCTCGATCTGCTCTCGAGCACCGATGGCGCGGCCTCGCCGGGGGTCTACGTGAGTCAAGGGCTGGGAGGCGCCGCCTTCTCCACCGCGGTGGCCGTCATCCAGGCCCCCGATCTGGAACTCGTCGCTGCGGGCGACCTCGATCTCGACGGGCAGGACGACCTGTGCGCGTTCGACGGCGGTCAGAATGCGCTGAAGGTCTGGAAGAAGCAGGGCGGTGTCTTCGTGCCCGCTCAATCCGTGCCGTCGTCGATCCTCGATTGCGATCAGCTCGCGGTGCTCGACACGAACAACGACGGGCTGGCCGACGTGCTCGCTCACGACGACTCGATGTACTTGGAGCGCTTCGCAGGTCAGCTCGGTGGCTCGCTGGCCGTTCCGACGCGACACTTCCTCGGATCCTTTTCGCGCGGATTCAGAACCGGGGACATCGACAGGGACGGCGATCTCGAAGTCGTAGGTGTGGCTGCCGCGAGCAGCACGACCTTCGGCTGGCAGAACTGGCTGATGGGAAACAAGACAGGTTTCGATCCGGTCGTCATTTCCGACGTCAATCCGTACCAGATCGCGACCGGACACTTCAGTTCCGCGCAGCGCCTGGACTTCGTCAACGAGGTGGCGGGCCCGTCGGGCAGCCAGATCGATCTGTACAGCGCCGGCGCGGATGGCAGCTATGCGCTCCTCGCCACGACTCACCCCACGCAGAGCCTCTTCAGCAAGATGCTCGAACCGGTCGATCGCGACGGCGACGGCCGCGATGAATTGCTGCGCGCGGCGTACTATCAAACGCTCGAGCTCTACGACCCGGCGCTGCCGGGTCCCGCCGTGCTGGCCGTTCCGATCACGGAGGGGATCTTCGACCTGCAGGCCGCCGACTTCGATGCCGATGGCAAGGAGGACTTCCTCGTCTGCGGCAAGGTCAGCGGGACGGTTCCGATTCGCTTCACGACGAGTTCCTGGTTCGCGCAGCCTGTGGTCCAGACCAGCGCATCCGGCGAGCTCGCCGGCATCGTCGCGCTCGGACAGATCGACGGGCTCGGCGCCCCCGACCTCGTCGCGCTGCACCCTTCTTCGGGACTGCTGACCTGGTGCGCCGGAAACGGTGACGGGACGTTCCAAGCGCCCAATCCGATCGGTTCGGTGCAGCAGGCCTTCACCGTGCGGCTGTTCGATCTCGACGCCGATGGCCGGCTCGACGTGCACGTGCAGACGGGTCAGGCCGGCGGCACGCTGTTCAGCTTCCTGCAACCGGGAGGGACCTTCGCGCCGACCCCGGTCGTGATCGGCTGTGACACCGGCTACGCGATCGCCGACATCGACCTCGACGGCGTGGACGACCTGGTCACGCGAGGCGGATGGTTCGCGGGCATGCTCGTCGTGCGGCGCGGCAGCGGCGGCGCGGCAGGCTTCGCTCCGATCCAGCAGGAGGTGACCTTCTCTCCCGGATTCCCCGCCTTCACGCGCGTGCTCGGAGCCCATGACTACGACGGGGATGGCAGGCAGGACCTGCTGCTCGAAGCAGGGAAGATCGGGGTCATGTTCCACCGCTCCTACCTGACGCCGGGCACGCAACCCTTCGGCGCGGGCAGCGCGGGTTGCGCCGGGCCCCACGCCTGGGTGGCGCTCACGCAGCCGGTCGTCGGCAACTCGAAGTTCGCGCTGCGCGGTGATGCGGCGCCGGCCAACGGCGTCGGACTGGCCCTGTTGTCGGCGCAGGCCGATCTCGCGGGTTCCGATCCGCTGCAGCTCGGCCCGCTCTTCCACGTCGGACTCGGCGGCGTCTTCTTCGCCGGCGTGAAGGCGAACTCCGCCGGCAGCGCGACGATCGGATTGCCGGTGCCCAACGACCCGACCCTGGTCGGAGTCCAGCTCTTCACGCAGGTCGTGTGGAGCTGGCCGAGCGGTCCGTGCGTGCCGACGCAACCGCTCGGGCTCTCGTCGAGCCCCGGGCTCACGTTGACGATCCTGCCGTAGCGCGCGCGCTCGACCCGCGCGCAACGACGGGCACTCGCGGGCGCGGAGGACTACACTCTGCGCCCCGATGACTGCCGCAGCGAGCCCGAAGAGTCCCGACGGCGCCGGCCGCTCGCCGCTCCTGTTCATCTTCCTGACGGTCTTCATCGACCTGCTCGGCTTCGGGATCGTGATCCCGCTGCTGCCGATCTACTCGAAGGCCTACCACGCGAGCGATTTCGAGAACGGCCTGCTCTTCGCGTCGTTCTCCGGCATGCAGTTCCTGTTCGCGCCGCTGTGGGGGCGCGTGTCGGATCGCATCGGCCGCAAGCCCGTGCTGGTCGGCGGACTGGTCGGCACAGCGGGTGCGTACCTGTTGTTCGCAAACGCGAACTCGATGGCGCTCTTGTTCGTCGCGCGTCTGCTGGCCGGGTTCTTTGGCGCGAACATCTCGACCGCGCAGGCCTACATAGCCGACGTCACGACGCCCGCGAATCGCGCGAAGGGGATGGGGATGATCGGCGCCGCGTTCGGTCTCGGGTTCACGCTCGGGCCGTGGATCGGCGGCGAACTCACGCACGTGTCGGTGCAGGCGCCGGGCTACGCGGCGGCCGCCTTGTCGCTGTGCGCCGCGCTCTTCGGCTGGCTGCGTCTCGTCGAGCCGCCGCGAGGCAGCCGTGCGGGCTCGCGCGCATTCGGCGGCACGCAGCTCATCCAAGTCTTGCGCACGCCGCGCCTCTCGACGCTGTTCCTGCTCTCGTTCCTGTCGATCTTCGCGTTCTCTGCATTCGAGAGCACGTTCGCGCGCTACGGCCTCGCGCGGTTCCCGACCTGGTTCGGCGTCGACACGGCGATCGAGAACGCGTCGTTCCAGCAGATCATGGACGCCGCGCCGCTGACCGGTCGGTACCTCGCTGTGCTCGGCGTGATCTCGGCGCTGATCCAGGGCGGCCTGATTCGCAGGCTGCTGCCGCGCTACGGCGAGACGCTCCTCTCGACCGTCGGCCTGGCGGTGCTCGGCCTCGGCCTCGCGATCGTCGCGATCGCGCCGACCTTTCCCATCGTGATCGTCGGTTGCATCGTGATGCCGATCGGCTTCGGCCTCAACACGCCGTCGCTGAACGGGTTGATCTCGCGTGCCAGCCCCGAGGAGGAGCAGGGCGCGTACCTCGGCCTCAATCAGTCGATCGCCTCGCTCGCGCGGATGTGCGGGCCGGCGTTCGCCGGGGCGGTCGCGCAGGTCATCGGCGTCGCGAGCCCGTTCTGGTTCGCGGCCGGAGTCCTCGGCGTCGGCGCGCTGATCGCCTGGCGCTATCGTGCGCGCTACGGCGCTGAATTCGCGCGCCAGTCCGGCGCGCCGTGACGGCATACCGATTCGAGCTGCGGCGCTACGAGCTCGATCCGTCGATCGAGCCGCATGCGCTGCTCGCCGGCTGCGGCGCGCGCGCGCCGCTGTTGCTCGACAGCGCCGGCGGGGATCCCGCGCGCTTCAGCTTGCTCGCGTTCGATCCGCTGGCGTCGATCGAGCTCTCGAGCGAAGGCGCGGGCCGCGGCGCTTGGCGCGCCACGTTGGCGGCTCTGCTCGCGCGCGGCCGCGTGGAGCGCGCGGACGCCGCATTGCCTTTCGCCGGCGGCTTCCTGGGCGCGCTCGGGTATGACCTCGGCGTCGAGGGCGAGCGCCTCGCCTTGCCGCGCGAGCCCTGGGGCCAGCCGCTGCTCGCCA